>JAFDXH010000253.1 GCA_018268075.1 Bacteroidota bacterium
CCAGTTTGCCATTGATGGGTACATTTTGTACGGTTACGTTTCTGATGGATTTTTCAGCGAGGATAATCTTATTCCACTTATCAATATAATAGTCGTAATATGCCGGCAATATTTTTTCACCATAAGCAGTTTTCAACCTGAAGGCTTCTGGTGTAAATGCCTCCCGGTTGTTTTTCATATACCAGTTAAAATCTGCAAGCAGGTCTTCCTTAGGAAGAAAAACATTCCCATTCTCTTTCATTTTTATGAAGAGCCTTTCAATAGACCAGTGTATGGCGCTGCCAAAAGCCATGCTTTCATTTTTTGCTGCCGGAACGCGAATCAGATTCTGATAATAAAATTTTAAAGGACAGTTGAGATAATTATTGAGATGGGTAACACTCATTGTGTAACGTTTCAACATCTGATCAATATACTCAGCTTCCACCAGTTCAATTTCGGGTTTTGCTTTTTCCCTGAACCGTTGCAGTAAATAGTCTGTAAGCAATTCATCAGGCACTGTTTTATTGGTGAGTTGCACAACTCCGTCTTCAAGTATTTCCGTAACAAATGCGCTCCGGGTTTGAACTTTATCTTTTTCATCTTTCACCGAATAGGAAATGTGCAGGTTGGTTTTGGCACGGGTAAGTGCAACGTAAAACAAACGCCTGTTTTCTTCGAGGCTGGAGGGTGTAGTATTGTTACTTACCAGGTTATCAGGAAGTTTATACATTTTGTTACTGACTCTGTTGTCCTCATCCCATATTTTTTGTGTGGAGCCAGTTACAAATACGTAAGCAAACTCAGAACCCTTTGCACCATGTGCGGTCATCATATTCACCCAGTTATCAGTTGCTGTAATTTTATATAATGACACAGGCAGGCGGTTAGCCTTCATCGTTTCAATAATTGTCAGCCATTCTTCCAGGGTAAGATCAGGTTTGCGTTGGCATTCTTCTTTCAACTGATCAAACAAGGCAGTCAGCACCTGCATTAGCCAGGGTTTATCAGGACTTTGCATTATATTAGAAAGGATACCGGCTTTCTGAATAACTTCTTCAAGCAGTTGCTGAACGGTATTGTTTACTGAAGCTTTCAATAACTTTTCCAGTACATCGCTTATTTCTTTTAAAGATTGCCCGTTTGGCTGATGAAATAAATCTGCTTTAGGCACTGCTGTTTCAGCCATCATGCGACGTAAAGAGAACTGGTCTTCTTTTGTGGCTTTATTCTTTGTATTTACTGCCATTGTCAGTCGGGCAATTTCAAGCGGGTGCAGTTTAAAAAAATCGCTGTGAAGGAATAAAAACAATATATCATCTCCACTGTATGGGATATATTTTTCTCTTTGTATCCAGGTAAGTATTAATAAAATGTTTTGAACAAATGGGATGTCAAGGATGTTTACTTTCTTTTTAGTATTTACCGGTATACCCTTTCCTTCAAGTATACTGCTGATAATTTCCGCCTGTGCGTGATTGCGATAAATAAGGGCTATCTCTTTTCCGTTCACACCCTGCTGCAGCAATTGAGTTATTTGTATTGTAATATCAATTGCTTCCTGCCCGGTATTGGCATATTCTGTAATAACCGGCTCAATGGAGATGTTTTTTAAAGCGGGGTTTGCAGAAATGAGGGGCTTGTCATTCTCAATGCTTACATTTCGTACAGTGTTATGTGCAATGAGTTTGTATGCTATGTTTAAAATGGGTGTGGTAGATCGGTAGTTATTGATAAGATCAATTTTAGTGAGGTCATTTTCATATTTATGTTTGAATGCATTGATATTTTCAGCGTTGGCATCCTGGAAAGAAAAGATGCTTTGATCTGCATCGCCTACTACAAAAAGATTGGGTACATCCCAAAATCCGGTAATTTGCTGCAGCAGTAAATTCTGCGATCGGCTTGTATCCTGAAACTCATCTACCAAAAAATACAAAAACCGCTCCTGATAATCGAGCAGAAGGTTTTTATTTTCACCAAAGGCTTTCAGTACCCACAATATCATATCATCGAAATTATACCTGCCTGCTGCAACCATCATTTCATTGTAACGGGGATATAAGTTTACAGCTGCTCTCAGTATTTCCATCTTCTCTTTTTCTATGGCAATAGTTGCTTCATTGGGATCACCGACTTTGAACCCTTTATACTTTCTTTTATATTGGAATTCTTCCCGGTTTTTCAAATCATCGTTGTAAGCGCTGATTCTTTCATTCAAATAACCTGGTGTCCAGGCTTCTTTTTTCATTAGGCTGAATAATGATTTGAGGCGGTCTTTTTCATAATATATGTCTCCGCGAAATCGCTTTAGCACACTGTCTTTTTCTATGGAGTCTATCAGTTGATAGTATAGGTTGATTTCTTCCAACTCTCCAATTGGCGAAAGATTAAGTTTTCCGAAATAAGTGATATTATCCTGAATTACTTCATTACAAAAAGAATGAAAAGTATGTATTCGGATATTATAGGCAACAGCTCCGATAATTCTTAGTAAACGGTTTCGCATTTCCACAGCTCCATTATCTGTATATGTCAGGCAAAGGATATTATGCGGGTTGATATCTGTTTGACGAAGGATATTTGCTATGCGTAAAGCCAGCACCTGTGTTTTACCGGTGCCGGGGCCTGCTTGTACTAAAACGGGACCCTCAATAGTATCAACAGCCAGTTTTTGCTGATCATTGAGTGTATTGAAATATTCAAGAAAAGTCTGATCTTTAATCATTACAGAATTATTTTTTGAAAGGACGCAACTTTATTCCATCCCGAAAATATTATATATACTAAACTATCAAAAATCTTATAATCAATCACTTGCTGAAGCTATACTCTTTTTTGGACTGTGAGCGTACCTTTTGAGGTTTTTTAAATCCATGCTTTTATTTTTTTAATTTGTACAAATCAAGGTTGCA
>JAFDXH010000254.1 GCA_018268075.1 Bacteroidota bacterium
ATTTATTATTTTTTTTGCAATTCCAACATGTAAATGGTTGAAATTGATAAACAAATAGAAATACTATTTAAATGTGAATTTTATTCCCAGATTATAGTTTTTTGCAGCAGGATAATAACTATAATCTACCCCCATTCCACCAATGGATGAACTTGACCAGTTTCCCTGTGGATCAAACCCAGGATATTTTGTAATTGTAAATAAATTACTTGCTTGAAATGTCAGGTCAATCCCTTGAATTACCAGGCTTTTAACTATTTTTGAAGGTACCCTGTAACTTACATTTAATGCACTAAGCCGAACATAAGAAGCATCGTACAACCAAAAATCAGATAAACTACTTCCATTTCCGCCATCACCATACATGGTCATACGAGGCATAGAGGCCTCATAGGGGCTGTATAGAGTCGCACTTTTTCCTGCTATCAAATTACTTTGATTATAGTTTCCTATATAGCTTGCATCGCTCATCGGCTGTAACCACAATCTTTCATTACCATAGGAATAGGTAAAAGTAGCGTTTACCATAAAATTTTTATAGATAGCAGTGGCGCCAAAACCTCCAAACCATTTGGGGTCAGAATTCCCCAAAATAGTTTTATCATTTGCATCTATCTTACCATCACCATTCTGGTCAATAAATATTAAGTCGCCTGGTGATTCCAAAGAATTTTGATAATATTGTTTTGCCCCAGTAGAAGTCTGCCTTTGCATAGCGATAATTTCTTCCTGAGTTACAAATAACCGATTGGCAGTTTGGTAGCCATACCATTGACCTGTCCTCTGCCCTTCCTTTACCTTCATATAAATAGTATAATCACTGGGAAAATTTAATTCTTTTGTAATCCCGTTAATAGTGAGAATCCGATTTATATTTCTACCCGCATTAAAATCAAGGGTAACAGTTAGATTTTTCTTTCGTATTACATCGCCTTTTATATCAAACTCAACACCGTTATTTTTCACAGAAGCCACATTAGAAGAAATGCTGCTGAAAGAGCTACTGGGCGGAAGTGGTTTGGAATAAATTAAAAAATCTGTGATTTTCTGATAAACTCCAAATGTTCCTCTTAAGCGATCCTGCCAAAAACCATAATCCAATCCCACATCAGTCATCTTTGTTTGTTCCCATTGCAAATCAGGATTACCAATTGAATTTGGTGCAATAGCGGGTAATTCATTGAATCGGGCTGATCCAATACCTGTTCGCCAATCATAATTGCCAAGATTTTGAGAACCTGTACGTCCTATCGAGGCACGCAATTTTAAATAGGAAACAATTTTACTAATGACAGGTGTCTTCATAAAATTCTCTTCTGAAATTAGCCATGCTATAGCACCTGATGGAAATAATCCCCAACGTTTATCCGGTCCGAACCGAGAAGATCCATCACGTCGAATAGTGCCTGAAACAATATAGCGGTTATTATATTTATAGGTAGCTCTAGCAAAACCTGAGATAAGCGAATTTGCTGTATATGATTCACTCAAAGCTCCTATAGTAGCGCCAGAACCTAAATCATTTAATACATCATCGTCAGGGAAATTGCTTGCGCTCATTCCATAATGTTCTATTGAATTTTTTTCCATTGAAAAACCCACTAATCCAAGAATATCATGTTTGCCAAAGTTTTTGGCTAAAGTCAATGTGTTTTCCCATACGTTAGTCAGTACCTTATCATTCGTCCAATTCCTAGCACCATTATAGTTAAAAGTACTTCCTCTTCTTTTATATTTCAAATATTGACTATTTGCATAACTGGAAGTATAAGCAGATTTTAGCAATAAACCTTTCATTATAGTAAACTCAAGAAAACCTGTTCCATTAAATGACTGTCCATTTCCTTGTTGCGTATTCAATAAGGTTGTATATGGGTTTTCTGTATAGGCGTCTCTTGTAAAGAGAGTCCCATCAGGATTATAGGGTGGAATATCTGGCCTAACCTTCTTTAATACATCCAGCATATAATCTTTATCATTTGTTTTACGTGAAGAACCATTCAGATTCAATCCAAATTTTATTCCCTTATGTAGTGTAGCCTCCAAATTAACTCTGCCGCCATAAAGTTTGCTATTCCCAGTTTTTACTATACCATCTGCCTGATTCGTAAAAAGTGAAACATAATATGCAATCCCTTGTGTTCCTCCTCTCAATGTAAGATCATACTGCTGATTCCAAGGGTTATGAGTCATTTCATTGAGCCAATTAGTATTCCCATTATAAAAAGCGCCCTTTAGAACTTTAAAATTGCTCCTATCAAACTCACTTGTGTTTAAATTCATAAACGCTTGTTCATCTAAATACAAGCGCGTAAAATAATCAAAAGCACCACGGCCAAAGGCTTCTTCTCTTGCAGCCTTTTCTGCAAAATTTAAATAATCAGGTGCAGTCATGTACTTGTATCCATTAAAATTCATTTGCTGATATCCTAATCGGGAAGATACTTCTATAGTAGGTGTTTGCCCTATTCTACCTTTTTTTGTAGTAACAATTACTACACCATTAGCCGCACGAGAGCCATAAAGTGCAGTAGCTGAGGCATCCTTTAGGATATCAATACTTTCCACATCATTTAGGTTCAAATTGTATAGCGTATTATAAATATTTCCAGAAGTAGAAGTAGAATAATCAGGTACTCCATCTATTACCCACAAAGGTTGATTGTCACCGGTCAATGAGGAAGCGCCTCTAATTATAACACTAACAGGTGTAGTAGGAGAGACTGGTTGGATTTGAACGTTTACACCCGCAGCGCGGCCTGGCAAAAGGCTTTGGATGGAAGATCCCATCGGGGCATTCTTAATTTCCTTCACTCCAATGTGACTTATTGAGCCAGTTACATCTTTAACTTTTGATGTGCCATAGGCTACTACTACAGTTTCAGCTAATCCTTTGATTTTTATATTTAACACTACATTTATTACTTTTCTGTTAGCCACTGATACTTCTTTAGTTTCATGTCCAATTGAAGTAAAAACCAGAATAGCATTATCTGCAACATTAGTAATTGAATAATCCCCATTAACATCACTTTGAGTGCCATTTGTACTTCCCTTTACCATAATGGTAACACCTGAAACTGCTTCATCATTATCATCAGTAATTTTCCCCTTAATTGTAACTGGCGGTGGCACCAACAGCTCCTGTGTTGAAATAGGTTCTATCCACGGCCGACTTACCACAGTGATTGTCCTATTTTCCAATCTCCATGTAAGTGGTTGATCTTTAAATACCACATCAAGCGCCTTCTCTACTGGCAAATTTCTGATGTCTATTGTAACAGGATTGGCTTGTTTTAATAATTCGGCATCATAGAAAAACACATATCCCGCCTGCTGCTTGATTTCCTTAAAAACTTTTTTTAAGGGTATATCCTTTCCGGAAATGGAAATATTTTGGGCATTGCTTTTAGCAGATACCTGTAACATGCCCACAATCAAAAAGAAAACAAAAAATTTCATAGCAAGTAGGATTTGCCTCTGAACCGGGAGTAGCCGGTAATAAAAAAATTGCATAGATTTGAATGTTTGATATTAATAATGAATAATCCCTAACGTTTTTATTTATTGTTACAAACTTCGCCGGAAATGGTACGAACATTTCCGGTTTTGTTTTTTTATGGTTTTACAATTAATTGCCTTTCTTCTATTTTGAAATTAATATGATTCTGACTTAGCAGTTTTAAAGCCTGTGCAAGTGAAAGCGTTCTTTGAATTTCACCTTCAAATTGCCTTTCCGGAATAATACCCTTATATACTACCTCTACATCATACCATCTTGCAAGTTGGCTCATTACAGTTTTTACACCCGCTTTGTTAAAATAAACAAAGCCATTCTTCTATGCCATCACTTCCTCCAAATCCACATTGTGATTTATTTTAAGTGTACCGTTTGAAATATTCAGTACTGATTGTTGGTTAGGCTTTATTACTACTGCAGAATTTCCTCTGTTAACTTTTACACTACCTTGTAATAAGGTGGTTCTGATTTCCCCTTCATCCTCATACGCATTCACATTAAAATGTGTGCCTAATACTTTCACCTCCATATCTGCCACACTTACATGAAATGGCTTTGATTCATTGTGGGCTACTTCAAAATATCCTTCACCAGTCAATTCTACCTTTCTGTCATCCCCTTCAAAAACATTCGGAAACCTAAGCGATGAGGCGGCATTCAACCATACTTTTGTTCCATCTGAAAGTATAACCTGATATTGCCCCCCTTTAGGAGTAGTAATAGTATTATATTGAACTGCCGGGTATTGATCATTCTGGGTAGATGGCTGATAACTCAGTTGACCATCATCAAGTTTTATAATTTTTATATTGCCCTGGCTGGTAAGCATTCCATTTTGTGCACTGTCCAAAATAATATGAGTCCCATTTGCCAGTGTCAACACAGCTTTATTTCCACCTGGTGCCACATCATTCTTAATTTCTTTTTGTATAGATTTATTTTGAGCTACCTGAGTAGATGCGGTAGGTTTTAAAAGGTAAAAAGCAAAACCTGCAATCAAAATTATTGAGGCGGCAACAGCTACTTTATAAAACGTGTTGGATGAAAAGGAAACTATTTTAGCGTCTTCTTTATTTTTATCAGCAAAAACACGATTCATAATATTAACCTCCATCTCTGTTTTCAAAGCCGACACCTCATCCGCTGATTTATTTTGTAGTACATCAGCATTTTGTTCAAACCCTTCATAATAAAGGTTTAAAAAATCTATTTCCTCCTTACTCGCAGTTCCATTAAAATATTTTTTGATAATATTTTTCAACTGAACCTCTTTATCCGAATTTATCATTTTACTATTTTACTATTTATATGTACCCAATTTTTAAAAATGTCCCATTTTCTCTAAAATTTTTTTTAATATTTCAATTTGCAATTTTCCGCATCCGGATTAACGGCCTCTTTAAAGCATGCATGGCCTGATTGGCAAATACTACCTTAAATTAGTATTGGCTTACTAAAAAAAAATAAAAGCGCAGGGTGAAGTATTTAAAAATTATAAAAGGTCTTCCTAAATTTTTCAAGCATCCACTTTAGATTAATTACAGGAAAAATAAAAAAAGATGTGCCAATTTTGAACGCAAGCTACGCATAGTGGTGCCTAACTGGTTTTGCACCGTTTTTTGAGAGATGGATAATCGGCTTGCAATTTCCTTTGTGGAGAGGTTCTCATTGATGCGGAGATTATAAATATTCTGCCGTTTTTTGGGCAAAGTGTCCATCCAGGATTTTACCAGAAGGTAAAGATCTCTTTCATTTATTTTACAATCTGCCCTTAGTGATGCATCAATTATATTTTCAAAAGGCTGAACAAAATGAGTAGATAGTTTA
>JAFDXH010000255.1 GCA_018268075.1 Bacteroidota bacterium
AACCTCACAGGCCAAACTAATTTACCTGTCATACAGGCTGAACACAGCAACTTCAGGCAACAATTAAAAGCTTTATCAACACCGCCGCAAAGATGTTTGCTGATTGTTGGGATTGTAATAGCCCTTCTGCAGCAGTTCACAGGCATAAATGTTATTATGTATTACGCTCCTGTAATATTTCAGAAAACAGGCATTAATGCCTCTGATGCTTTGTTTCAAACCATTTGTATTGGCATCATTAACCTGGTATTTACATTTATCGCAATGTTTGTTATTGATTCACTTGGAAGAAAGCCCCTTCTGAAAACAGGCTCTTTGGCAATGGCAGTATTCCTCATTTTGCTGGCGGGCACCTATTTTTTTACTATGTTTCAGGGTTACTGGGTGTTGATTTTTATCCTGGGTTTTATTGCCTCATTTGCTATGTCATGGGGGCCTGCAACCTGGGTACTTATTGCTGAGATTTATCCCAATCACTTGCGGGGAACTGCTGTATCTATTGCAACATTGTTCTTATGGATAGGTGGTTTTATCGTATCGTATACATTTCCATGGATACTTGAACATTTAAATGGAACATACACTTTTCTTATTTACGCAGCTGTAAACATCGCAGGTTTTGTTTTTACTTCAATTTACGTTCCCGAAACCTCCGGCAAGTCACTGGAAGAACTGGAAACAATACTTGTAGTTCATTAGTATGAAATCGGTATATCCCATATTTGATATTAAAGCTGAACATGGTGAAAGCCCTGTTTGGGATAATGAAACAGGTGCGTTCTATTGGGTTGATTTGTTGAAAGGACATTTTCATAAATCAACCTTTTCCAACAACAGCACAACAAGGTTTTCAGTGGGTCAGCCATTGGGCGTTGTGGCTTTAAGAGAAAAAGGCGGATACGTCATGGGTCTGCAACAGGGCTTTGCTTTTTTTGATGAAAGGACTCATTCCATAACACCGATTAGCGATCCTGAAGCGGATTTACCCGCTAACCGGTTCAATGATGGCGCAGTAGATCCTGCAGGCAGGTTTCTATCTGGAACCATGAATTTTAATGGCAGTGAGCCTGTTGGCAGCCTTTATTCATTGCAAACGAACCTGTCAGTTTCAAAAATAGAAACAGACATATACGTAACAAATGGTATGGACTGGCATCCGGATGGTAATTCTTTTTTTCTCACTGATACCAACAGACATATTATCTACAAATATGATTATGATGCAGAAACGGGGGTGATATTCAATCGTTCAAATTTTATTGTTTTTAAAGATCATGAGTTCCCTGATGGGATGTGCATAGATATGGAAGGAAATCTGTGGATCGCAAGTTGGGGCGCTGCTAAAATCTGTCGGTATAATGAAGATGGCGTTAAAATAGAAGACATAGGCATGCCGGTAGAATATCCCACAAGTTGCTGTTTCGGCGGGGATGATCTTTCTGTTCTTTTGATTACTACTTCGGCATTACCTCTAACAATGCAACAAAAAGAAGCAAGCCCTTTGGCCGGTCGGGTTCTTGCGCTTCAAACAACAACACAAGGACAAACCATGCGAAAATTTAAAGGATAATATTAATGAACACATAACCAAAACTTTTTTAAACATCTATTCTTGCTGCTTCGATTTAAAACAATTGTTATGAAAAAAATCACCTGCTTGTTATCAGTTTTTTTGCTTTTTTGCTGCGTATTCAGTATGGCACAAACCTTGCGTGTAAAAGGACTTGTTACAGACAAAAATTCCGGCAACCCGCTACCAAATGTATCCGTACTGGTGAGTGGTGCAGGCGCATCAACCCTAACAGATTCATCAGGCGCTTTTGCATTAAATGTTAATAAAGGCGCTGTGTTATCTTTTACACATGCAGGTGCAGACCCTGTCACTTATACGGTGAAAGATGAAAGTTTCATTGCCGTTGAGCTGAATTTTAAAGCGGCAGAATTAAGTGACGTTGTTGTGATCGGATACGGTTCCCAACGTAAAAAAGATATCACCTCTGCAGTATCTACGGTGAGTACAAAGGACATTTCTACCAGGCCGATTACAAACACATCCGAAATACTGCAAGGCAAAGGCGCCGGTGTTCAAGTGGTGCAACCTTCAGGTGAGCCAGGTGCAGATTTTTCTGTGCGCATACGCGGTATTTCGTCTCCCAATGGCAGTGAGCCTTTGTACGTAATCGATGGTGTGATTGCTGGTAATACACGCAGCCTCGACCCCAACACAATAGAATCAATCAGCGTGCTTAAAGATGCTTCAGCAGCCGGTATCTATGGCGCTGCCGGAGCTATAAATGGTGTAGTGCTTATCACAACAAAAAAAGGAAACAAAGGAATGCCCAGAGTCGATTTACAGGTGTACACAGGCATACAACAGATAACGAAAAAAATTGGTGTGCTCGATGGGCCACAATCGGCTGCTCTGCTAAAAGAAGCTTTCACTAATGTAGGAAGCACCTTCAATATTTCAGACTCGGCTATCAATAGTGTAAATAATGATTGGCAGGACCTTATTTATCGCAATGCCATTCAAACAGGAGTTCATGTTGGCTTTTCAGGTGGTTCTGATAAATCCCAATACTACCTCAGTGGCGGCTATATAAACCAGGAAGGTATTATAGAGAACTCTGACAGGAAACGCTATTTCGTAAAATTGAATCTGGAACAGACTATGAATAAATGGCTCTCCGCAGGCGCCCATTTTTCATACAACCGTTCTAATGGAAGAATTATCAGCAGCCTTAATGCTTCTGCGCAACATGGCGGTGCAGTACTGGCGGCGCTAACGATTAATCCTTTTATACCAATATACACTCCCGGAACAACTTACTACGGAACTGGTTTGGATGGTTCTTTCACAGCAGTAAAAGATGTGTATGGCGCTTCTAATTATGGAACCTATAATAATTTGCTGGGCGATGTACATGCAGAAATAAAACTTCCTTTCAATCTCGCTTTGCGTACACAATTCAGCGCCGCGCTGGATAATGCAAACAACGATTATTTTGTAAGCCCTGCCTCAACAGCAGGCGCCGCAACAGATGGCGGTTTTGGAAGCAACAGCAACAATGAAGTGTTTAGATATATTTGGGAAAATACACTAACGTACAATCAAAAGTTTAATAAGCATACTGTAAATGCAGTATTGGGCACCACGGCTCTTGAAGAAAAATACAGGGCTAATTATTCTGAAGGCAGGGGATTTGCCACCGGTTATGTACCTACTTTAAATGCCTCCACCAGCAGGTATTTTATAAATGGCGAT
>JAFDXH010000256.1 GCA_018268075.1 Bacteroidota bacterium
GGTGAACAGTCTCTGGTTGGATGATCGTTTTGTTGATGGTTTGTTTTTTGTATTTCTGTCTTTGCTTTACTCATAGCCACGGCTCCATCAGCGCAAGGCATTGTGCTGATCGTCAAAACTATAAAAGCCATTATGAAAGCAAAGATTTTCATTGGCTGCGAAGGTAAAGGATGTGATTTGTAAAATGAAAAATTAAATTAAGATGCAGCAGATTTTAATAAAACTTTCCCAAATTTATTTATAGACTACAGGATGACAGGTTTGCATCGAAGGGCATTTTATAGTACCATAACTACAAAATACGCAACAATCACCTTCCTTCGGTTTTAAAATTGTTTCACAGTTTGTGCATTTATAAAAATATTGACAAGCATCGGTAGGTATCGTTTCCTCTTTTTGAAAACCGCAATTCGGGCAGGTAATTGTTGACTGTAATGTTATTGTATTTTTCATTTATTTTAATTTTGTTTGAGTAACCTTATATCCGGTTGAATTAATAGCCTTTGTAATTGCAGCAATATTTGTTTTTGAGTTGTCGAACTGGACTATTGCATTTGCATCTTTATAAGAAGCTTCCGACTGTAAAATTCCCTGCAACTTATTAACTTCATGTTTTACTTCTTCGGTGCAGCCTTCACAAGTCATACCACTGATTTTAAATTCGGCTGATTGAACATTTGATTTTTCAACAAACACTATTTGCTTTTCAGTTTTTGGAAAAAATATTTTTGAATAGTATGGAAAGGCAATCACTACGACAGCAAAAATGGTTATCACCAGGAGAAATCTTTTTGATTGAGTAAACTTTGGTTTCTCATCTTCAGCACAACCACAATCATGAGCAGCTTGTGGTTTTAGTTTCAGATACCATGCAAACGCTAATGCCACAATTGAGAAACCTATTAGGTAAGGCCTTGCAGGTTCTATCCACGAAAAGGTGGCTGCTATACTGCTGGTTCCTGCAAACAAAGCAATAACAGGAGTGATACAACACAAAGAAGCGGCAAATGCTGAAACAAGACCAGCACTTGTAAATTTGTTAGTTGATTTTTGAGGTGTCATAATGTTTCCAATTTTTGAGTTTGTTGATTAATGTGCTTAAAGAAAGGCTTTAAAATTTTCAGGTTTTCTTTAGTAAGGGAATAATAAATGGTTTGCCCTTCTTTCCTGGTTTCAACTATGTTACCATCTTTTAATTTCCTTAGATGTTGTGATACAGCCGGAACACTCATTCCCAAGATGTCGGAAAGGTCGCAGGGGCATAATTCCTTTTCTTCTTCCAATAAATAAAGAATTTTTAACCTCGCTTCATTTCCGGCCAAAGACAGAATATTAGATAATTGATTAAAAGACTTTTGAGCAATTTTCAGAATAGCTTTACAATTTTTTATTTGTTCCTCATCGGCAAATAGCCTGATGCAAGTATTATTGTCCATGTGGCAAAGTTAACAGAAATAATTATTTAAGCAAATGCTTAAATAAGGTTATTTAGTTGTATGGGCATTTCTCTGCCTTTTACCAAGGAGCAGATCCTGTTATTTCTTTACCTCAACAATTTCATTAGAAATAAGTGTTTCTCAACCTTCAGAACAGATTATTAGAGAAATTACAGCAGTACAGAGCTAATCATTATTCAGTGTTAAGTAAATTGAAAGTAACAGCCTCCTTTTTTAGAAACGACATTACTTTATATCATATAAACAATATCAGAAGCATTGGTTGGATAAGAGAAAATTGTTTTTTTCAATTGGCTTGCTTTTAGATCAGCATTCATGGCTACCGCAAAAATATTTATGGTTTCTTCAGCATTATTTCCTAAAAGATGAGCGCCTAATATCCGGTCGGTTTTGTTATCAATCAAAACTTTAAAAGCGGTAATTGGTTCGTTCAAACGCTTTGAAGCAAACCAGCCGGTGGTTTCTTCATAATTTACTTTATAATTTAATTTTTGAATTTTAGCCGCATCTTCTGTCAAACCCACTGAGGCGAGAGGCGGAAGAGAGAATACATTGGAAGGGATGTAACCATAATCAATCTTCAAATGATTGCCTTTTAATAAATTACTGGCAAGTACAATCGCTTCTTTTCCGCCAACAGGCGTTAATGGGAGACCTTTATCATTTGCATCGCCACAAGCATAAAAATCAGGATTAGAAACACTTTGCATATACTCATTTACTTCTACTCCCTTTTTGCCAACAGAAACATTTACTTTCTCTAAACTTAAATCATCTATATCCGCAGTTCTTCCTGCAGAATGCACTGCAAGCTGCGTGGAAAATGTTTTTTCTTTTCCTTCCTGTTCGGCATGAATTAAAAGGCGGCCATTTTCTTTAGATATTCCTTTTACGTTGGTTTTTAAAATGATCTTAATACCTGCCGCTTCGCTTGCTTTCAGTAAAAGTTTAACCAGATCGGCATCAAAGTTCTCCAATGGACCTTCGCCTCTATGAACAATGGTTGCTTTTACTCCAAAGCTGGAAACAATGTGGGCAAATTCAAAAGCGATATAACCGCCACCCACAAATAAAATTTCATCCGGCAATTCTTGCAGTTCTAAAAATGCGGTGCTGTCAATTAATAATTCTTCTCCAGGTATAGAAAGCTTTCGTGGTCTAGCGCCGTTTGCAATAACAAATTTTTCCGCATGTAAAATATCTTCATTTATTTGGAGTGTATTCTCTGAAATAAAATGTGCCCTGCCATGATAAGTGGTAACGCCGGTGCTTTTTAATGCATTTTCTCTTTTACCTGGTATCGGTTCTGTAAAGGTTTTTTTGAATTTCATCAAACCCTTCCATGAAGCTGTGGCAGGAGTGGACAAGCCTTTTCCTTGCAATTGTTTATTCAGTGCTAAAATATGAGCTATGCCTACCAGTACTTTTTTAGGATCGCATCCTCTTAAAGCGCAGGTTCCTCCATAAGGAAGGGAATCTATGATGGCTGTTTTTTTGCCTGCTTTAGCACAACGTTTCGCAACTAAACTACCCGACCCTGTTCCAATTACAATCACATCAAATTTTTCCATTGGTATTGATTTTAATTTTTGTAAAATAGCCTTTATTCCTTCGGCTAATGTGAGATATAAATGCGATTTTTTATTTCAATACGTTTTAAACCGCAATTGCCGCTCTACTTCCGCCATGGCTATTACAGAAAAAGTAACTACTAAAGCGCCAAGGGTAGTAAAGTTGTTGGCGGCAGAAGCCGTTATTTCAAAATTACCCGAATAAAACATCCGCCACAAACCGATTAGGGTTGATATAATCAAATTCCATGGATTACCTCGTATTTTATATTCATTACTGTTTTATTTTCAACATACTTGCATTTATCGCCACCACAATGGTACTGACACTCATCAATGCTGCACCTGCTGCAGGGCTTAATAATATTCCATAGTTATACAAAACTCCTGCTGCTAATGGCAAAGCAATAACGTTGTAACCTGTTGCCCACATTAAATTTTGAACCATTTTTCGATAGGTTGCTTTGCCGAATAAAATGAGGTTTACAATATCTTTTGGATTGCTGTTTACCAATATGATTCCGGCAGTTTCTGCGGCAATATCACTTCCGCTTCCAACCGCTATGCCAATATCTGCTTGTGCTAATGCAGGGGCATCATTTACTCCATCGCCGGTCATAGCAACGTATTCTCCATTACTTTGTAAGTCTTTTATTTTTTCTAATTTCTGGTGAGGTAATACTTCCGCGATAAAGCTATCCATGCCTAAAGTTTTGCTCACGGTTTGGGCAACATTTTTATTGTCGCCGGTAAGCAAAATAGATTTGATGTTGTTCTTTTTTAGTTCCTGAATTGCTTCCAGGGATTCAGGGCGTATTTCATCTGATAAAGCGATGTAGCCTGCCAATGTATTGTCTATGATTACAAACACAATGGTTTCAGCAGCATCTGCTTTAAAATTTTCTGGCAATGGAATATTATTTTCTTTCAAAAATCCGGGGCTTACTACTTTTACTTTTTTGCCTTCCACAATTGCTTCCACACCTTTGCCGGTTATGGCATTAAAACTTTCCGTTGCCGGAACCTGGATTTTTAAATCTTTTACTTTTTGTAAAATCCCTGTAGCAATCGGATGTTCAGAGTTTTGCTCCAATGCCGAAGCAATGCGAATCAATTCATTCTCTGATAAGCCATTTTGTAGAGAAGCCACTTTTGAGACTTCAAATTTTCCGATGGTTAATGTGCCGGTTTTATCAAAAACCAATGTGGTTATTTTTCTGCTGTTTTCAAAAGCAGTTCTGTTTTTTATCAGCAAACCGTTCTTTGCGGATAAAGCGGTTGATTTGGCAACTACTAATGGTACTGCCAATCCCAAAGCATGAGGACAACAAATTACTATCACGGTTACCATGCGCTCCATGGCAAACGCCAAAGTTTTTCCATCTACATACCAATAAATAAAAGTGGCTACGCCTGCAAGAATAGCAATGCCTGTAAGCCATTGCGCTGCTTTATCCGCTAATAATTGAGTATTGGATTTTGAATCCTGTGCATCCTTAACCAATTTAACTACTTGCGATAGATACGAATCTTTCGCACCATGAGCCACTCTTATTTTTAATGAACCGTTTCCATTTATTGAACCTGCGATTAGGTTATCGCCTTTTGATTTTTTCACGGGCCTTGATTCCCCGGTAAGCATACTTTCATTCAGATAGCTTTCTCCCTCTTCGATGATGCCATCAGCGGCTACTTTTTCGCCGGGTTTGATGAGAATGATATCATTTTCTTTGAGCGTTTCAGTTTTTACTTCGGTAATATCATTTCCTTTTACGAGATGAGCATCAGCGGGCATCAATTGCACCAACAATTCTAATTCTTTTGACGCGCCTGCTACAGATTTCATTTCTATCCAATGCCCTAAAAGCATGATAAGGATTAATGTGGCGAGTTCCCAAAAGAAATCCATTCCTTCTAATCCAAATACAGTTGCTGAACTATAAATATACGCTACGGAAATAGCGAACCCAATCAGCGTCATCATACCGGGATTCCAGGATTTCATTTCCTGGTACCAGCCTTTTAAAAATGGCCATCCGCCATATAAATAAACAAAAGTTGACAGTGCAAATAAAATATATCCCGAACCGGTAAACTTCCAGTCAACACCCAGCCAATGCTGAATCATAGGCGATAGCAACAAAATTGGAATGGTCAGGATCAGTGTGATAAAAAATCTCTTTTTAAAATCATTGATCATCATTGCGTGATGGTCGTGGCCTTCCATTCCCATAGATGGATTTCCATCGTGATGCATAGAACTGTGATCCATTTTACTATGGTCCATTTTACTGCGATCGATTTTAGAATCTGATGTGGTTTCGTGGCTTGAATGATTCTGATGACCTTCCATAATAAGTTTAATTTAATTTTTGAAGATTTTATTTAATTTTTGAAGTTGGTCTTCTGGAAACAAAATACAACCCAACCAAAATAAAAGGAATGCTTAAAATTTGCCCCATATTAATTGGTAATGCATTTTCAAATACTTCCTGATTTTCTTTTAAAAATTCTATGAGGAAACGAACAGAAAAAACAAGTATCAGAAACAGTCCAAATAAAGAACCTTTTTTTAAATGTATCCCTCTTTTTTTATAAATATTCCACAATAGAAAAAAGATGATGAGATAGCAGATTGCCTCGTAAAGTTGTGCAGGATGGCGCGGAATAAAATCAACTCTTTCAAAAATAAATGCCCAGAAAACATTCGTTTGCTTACCAATTATCTCCGAATTAAAAAGGTTTCCAATTCTTATAAAAAAACCCGAAAGAGCAACAACAATTACCAACCTGTCTATCACCCACAAAAATGGTTGTTTGTATTTTTTACAATACCAGCCTAATGCTATAAGTATTCCTATGGCTCCGCCATGACTTGCCAAACCCTGATAACCGGTCCACTCAAAATTTCCCTTGTTGATACTAAACGGTAATACGATTTCCAGAAGATGATGTTTATAATATCCGAATTCATAAAAGAAAACCTGTCCTAATCTTGCGCCAATCAATGTTCCAAGTATAATAAAAATGGATAGTTTGTCTAAGAGATGAACTGATACATTCTCGTGCTTATATATTTTTGACAATACCAGGTAACTAAATAAAAATGCGGCTGCAAACATTAATGAATAGTACCTGATTCAAAACCCTCCGATGCGGAAGATTTCAGGATTGATATTCCATTTGATATAAAGAAGCTGCATAACTCTCCGGCTATTTTTTTAATCTTTTCAATATCGCTTTCATCTCTGCAATTTCCTGTTGCTGACTTGAAATAATTTCTTGCTGTAGTTTCATAATTTCCGGGTCTTGGGTTTTTGATTGTTCGCTCATCAGGATGGCTGCCGCGTGATGTGGAATCATTCCTCTTAGAAATTGCCTGTCGGTAACGCCTGTTTGATATTGTATTAATAAAAAGAAGGCAATTAAAGCAGCAGAACTTATAGAAATAAGAACAGTGTTTAGCTTTTTATTCATATACATTTTGCCCATTAATCCCAGCTCAATAATCATCATCGGCATAGTCATTAAAGCAGCCATATAAAACTGATTGATATTTGGATAAACATTTTTAATGCTGTTTACCATAGAATACATCAAAATGTACATTGAAATAAAAGACAGTACCAGCATTATAAATAATTTTTTATAAGCGTTGCCGTCTCTCTCTTTACGCTTCATGCCGTTCATGTTTTTTTCATGATTATTTTCCATAATTGTTTTTTGAAAAATGAATAAAAAGAAAGAAGGCAGGCGAAAAATACATGCCTTCTTTTAAAATAATCAAGCCATTGCCCTGCATTCATCAGCACATTGTTTACAGGCTTCTGCACACTCTTTACAATGTTCTGTCTGATGCTTAGAGCATTCAGTGCCGCATGAATCACAAATGTCAGCGCAAAGACGGCAAATGTCTTTGGCTTTTTCACTGCCAAGGCTCATTAGTTGTGCTGATGCATAACAGATTGCAGCGCATTCCATGTCTAACTGAATACATTTTGCCATCATTTTTACATCTTCTTCCTGCAGGCAGGCAGATGCACAATGATTACAGATTGCTGCACATTTTAAACATGCCTCAATACAATTTTTGTACGTGTGATAACCGGTCATAATTATTAATTTTTATGTGAAGAAATAAATTGATTACTTAGTATTTATTCTATTTAATAAATAATGGTAATACCTGCGCCCAGGCCCATATCACTATCATAATGCGTGGACAAAGCCAGCCATTTTCTCAAAATATATCTAAATCCTGCTGCATATTCTTTATCAGTATTTACCATAAAATTGAAACGCAAACGATTAGATAGTGGCACATCTTCGCGGCCTAATTGAAAACGGAATTTTCCTTTGGCATCAATCCTTGCGTCAGCAATTAATAGCATCGGCAAAGTGTATTGAACACCGGCTACTACCGTTTTACGGTCATTTTTATCACTTATTTGCCCAAAAGAATTTTTTTCAATTTCATCCCCAACTTTTTTGTAATGGTAATCTAACCCTACATAAGGAAACAGCCATTGCATTTTACCAAGATACCTCCCGAAATTTAATTCAGCCTCGTAACCATGTTCGGGCATTAATCCTAAATGCCAAAGGCCCTGTAATTCATACCTGTCGCCTGCCAGCATAAATCTTGCGTCGCTTCCATTGCTTTCCAAACCTATTGATGCCATTGGATGTACCATCCGGTTATCTTTTTTAAATGCTTTTTTTGCTTTAGCCGCATCAGGTAATTCAGGATTTGGCGGGGAATTTTCATAAGTGAATACCCTGCTCATGCCTGCCATCATGTGGTATAAAATATGGCAGTGAAAAAACCAATCGCCACTTTCGGTAGCTGCAAAAACCAACGTATCGGTTTCCATTGGCATAATGTCTATTACATTTTTTAAAGGTGCATAATCACCCTGTCCGTTTAATACCCTAAAGTCGTGCCCATGCAAGTGCATAGGGTGGCGCATCATAGAATTGTTGGTAAGAATAATTCGTACATTTTCACCCTTTTTTATTAAAATTCTATCCGTTTCATTCACTGTTTTATTGTTAATCGTCCACAAATAACGGTTCATATTTCCTTCGAGTACAAAATGTAAATCTTTGGTTGGCCCATCGGGTAAAGTAGTTTTTGCAGTAGAGCGCAACATGGCATAATTAAGGGTAACCATATCGCCGGGTTGTGGCATATCCATTCCATGCATTTCGTGCATTTTCATATTCTTTGAGCTATCTGCTGGCATATTTTTCATATCATGCATTTTCATTTCATTCCCGCCTGACGGACGGGCCGGCATCTTCATGTTTTTCATTTCACCCTCTACATCTTTTTTACCATAACCGGTTATTTCAGGATACATCACATTATTCATATCCATTTGTTGCAAGCTCATATCCATGCCCATATCTTTCATATCACCATTCATTTTCATCATATCGTTCATCATCTTCATTCCTTCAAAATATTTTAAATGTGGTAAGACCGGCGCTTTCATTTTCATACCACTTCCTAACCATAAAGAAGCAGCTTTTGTTCTATCTTCTGCAGTAGCTCTAAATTCATAACTCATATTTTGTGGAATGGTTACGATGATATCGTATGTTTCAGCGATACCTACAATTAACCTGTCCACTTCCACAGGTTCCACATCATTGCCATCATTTCCTACCACCGTTAATTTTCCTCCGGCATACTGCAACCAAAAGTAGGTGGACGTAGCGCCGTTAACTATGCGCAGCTTTACTTTATCGCCAGCTTTAAATTGTGGCGCCTCATTTTCCGGTTTACCATTTGCAAGAAACCTGTCGTAATAAACATCACTGACATCCATTGCCTTCATTCGCTTCCATTCGTTGGTAACTTTTGTCTTAAAATATCCCTTTGATATAGCTTCAGCATAGGCTTGGGTGCTTCCTTTTTCAATAGCATACCAGTCATTTGCTGTTCTTAACCGGCGCTGCACTTCAGAAGGCTTTTCGTCTGTCCATTCAGATAGCAGAAGTGTATATTCTTTCATGGGCGCTTCCTCTCTTTTTCTAAAGATTAAAGCGCCATTCATGCCAGACTGTTCCTGAAAAGCGCTGTGAGAATGGTACCAGTAAGTACCATTTTGTACAACGGCAAATTTATAAAGATGTGTTTCTCCGGGTGGAATTGGCGCTGTTGTTAAATTAGGAACGCCATCAAAACGGTTGGGCAAAAACACACCGTGCCAGTGCAAGGAAGTTTCTGTTTTAAGATTATTATGCAGATAAATTTCCGCGGTATCACCTTCAGTAAAATATAATGTGGGCATTGGTGTGCTGCCATTTACCGCAATAGCGTGTTTTGTTTTGCCGGTATAATTTACCATGGTGTCTGTTACATATAAATCGTAACGGACAGTTTTACCGGGTGATAAATTTACTTTTTCAAAAGACGCAGCAGGCATACTTTTATCCGAATCATTTTGCATAGGCATATCCATGTGCATATCCATTTGCATTTCATGTTTATTTACAGGTGTGGTATCTTTTGCCATTGGCATTGCTTCCTTCTTTTTTGTTATGCTTGTTGGCTTTTTATTTATCGTTGGTTTTTTAACCGGTGCTATTTTTGGCTTTTCCATTTTCATGCCTGGCATATTTTTCATATCATGTTGCGCAAATGCGAATGCAGCACTGCAAAGCATGATAGCAATCAGAGTTATTTTTTTCATTTTATTTTATTTAAATGTTATTGGCAACATTTCTTTTTTGAAATAAACACAGCTTTTAATGCACTTGCAATTCTCTTTCCAATTTGTTTCAACATGAGTTTAATTTTTTAATGAGAGGCTGTCTTTTGTTTTATTTGCCCAATCAATTATCATTGCTTTTTCATCTTTTGTAAGCCTTGCATTTTTATGTACTAAAGTGTAAGATGATAATGGCATAGTTCCATCCTTCAGGCTGTTTACAATACTGTTTAATTTATTTTTTTGTTTACGAATTGAATAGGAACCAAACTCACTAAAATTCAATTCCGCCTTTCCGTTTTTTATATGCCTGGCAAGCATCCAGCCTACCGGTTGAATATTGGTATAAAATGGATAATTAGTCTGGTTACTATGGCAATCGTAACATGCATTTTTTAAAACAGATTGCGCGGGCGCCGGGATGTTGTATATTTTGGAAATATCCCCTGGTAATACCTGCCCGCTTTCATTGCGGGCAGGCTGAATGAATTGGATGGCTATAAATACAGCCAATACTACCAACCCGATTTTTTTTATCCAGCTCATGCTTTTTATTATTATTTTAGTTCCTCTTTCACTGTGCCGCATGTATTCATCTCTTTACCGAAATAAGGATTTTTGATTTCTTTTGTTTCGCTTAGCCATGTAGCGCCTTTATTATCGTTGTACATCGGACAGTAATCCACATATATTTTTTCGCCTGCGGCAAATTTCTTTACCAGGTCATACATGTCTTTACTAAGCATATCAAAATGTTCTCGTTGATGTTTGATGTTTCCTGCGTTCATTCCAATATGTTCGGCATGTTCTTTTGCATCATCTGCTATATCTTCAAACGCTTTTTTTTCTTCTTCTTTTAATGATGATTTATCAAAATCATTCAACGCTTTAAGCATCTCATTTGCTGCCTTAGCGGCGCCTTTATCATCATCGTTGACAAAGTCGTTTTTCATTTGAAGGTATATTTGCAAAAGCCCGTTAACGGGTGAAGTAAGGGCCGCAACTTTTTGTACTTCTTTCGAACTGTCATTCATTTTATTTGATTGCTCAGATTGATTGCTGCTGTTATTACAGGCAGATAGTGTGATTGCACCAATGGCAATAACAAAAAATATATTTTTCATTTTTAAACTTTAATGTGGGGATTGGAATTTGAATTATTGTATTGTTTCTGTAACCTTGCCGCAGGTAAGCATCGCACTTCCGTAATAAGGGTTTTTAATTACCTTATCACTGCTTAGCCAATAGGCTTTTTTCATGGGGCAATAATTGTAATAAATTGGCTCCGTTGTAAGCTTTAAAGATTTGGCCAATGCATACATGTTAGTAGATAAGTTTGCAAAAACTTCCCGTTGTTTTTTAAGGTCTTTAGTTTCGGAAATAACTCCTGCATCCTTTACCAATGCATTGCGGCTTCCTTCCGATATGGTGCGGTTACTGATGCCATTTGCCGTCTTTAAAAAAGCTTCGGCTTTTAAAGACGCGGTAGTTGAATTGCCTTCTATTAAAGCATCTTTAACCTGGTAGTAGGAAGTGAGTAATTGTGATAGTTGTTTTTGATTACTGGTATCCTGTGCAAAGGATTGTTGCATAAATGCAGTCGCTATAAAAGCGACTATAAGAAATACTTTTTTCATTTTATTTGATTAAATGTTTAGAATAAATAGTTACAGGGCATAATCATGCCTTGCATAGAAAAGTCTAAACAAAAATCATATTTGAAAACTCTGTATGGCTACACGTATGTCCGGTATGGGTGGATGATGTCGTCGGACAAAATATTTGATAGTTGAAATTCTATTATTAGAAGATAAAATATCAATATTATAAAAGGAAGCAAGGAATGAAGTAAAAAATACCGGGCTGATTAAGGTAAAAGAAGTTGCAATATTCTTGTCAACTTGTTGAAATTTCATTACTGCATCATTGCAGCAATTGTCTTTATTGTTATTTGTTTGATGGTGATGAATATCTGCTTCATCGTGGTGATGAGATTTGTCGTGATGATGATTTTCCGAAACTTCTATTGCACTTTCTTCATGATGATGGGAATTAAAACCCATGTCCAACCCAACGGTACAGGCAAAACCTATAACAGTATTCAATGAGAACACTATTAACAGAAAAGCTGCTTTGAGTTGTATGGATTTTTTTCTTTTCATTTAATTGTGCAAAGGTCCATTTTATTTTGGATAAAACTATTTTAAAGGCGATAAACTTGAACTATTGTCAAAAATGTTGCCGTTTTTATAACACTTTTCTTTTAAACTAATTCTTCCGCTTTATACCCGGCTTTTTCAACTGCTTTAATAATATCATTTTCGTTAATATCATCAGTTGAAACAGTGAGTATTTTATTCGGATTTTGTGTGTCCACTTTCCAATTGTTTTCGCCAAAAGTTTCATTTAATACAGGCGTTACTTTTGCAATGCAAGAGCCGCACATGATGTTTGTTTTAAATTGTTTTGTTTCCATTTTTTAAAAATATTTTTATGGTGTAAAATTAATTACATCAAAACTGATATGGTTACGCAATTAAGGATACGATTTATAAAATTTTTGGAAATGCTTATAGCTCAACTATTGAAGCATGGATTTGCTTTTCATTTCCCCATACACAAATTACATGATCCTTATCCAGCCCTTTTAAAACAGGTTGGCTGCCCTTGCCAAGTACTTTTTTCTCTCCATTGTGATTCATCAATACCACCTCTCCCTTCTCTGTCCATGTGTATATATTCTTATTATCAACAATTTCTAATGCGCAATCTCTTCCTTCTCCAATCTCTTTTTCAGGCTCGCCTGGTATTGCCGCAAAAATTGTATTTTTCCTCCTCCAAACTGTTTGTACTTCTCCGTTTTGGTTTATGGCCAAACCACCTCCATCCATAGGGCAACCATTTAATTTCCAGCTTCCGGTGCCTAATTTTTGCGCCTGTCCAAACGAACCGCCGCCATCGGAAGATTGAATCAAATACAAATCCCTGTTTCCATTCAGCCAATTTCGAAACGTCACATATACATGATTGCCTTTCATAATAACGGAAGGCTTGCAGCATTCGCAAACAGTGGTATCAGGTGAAGTATAAATCATTTGGTTTTCAGACCATGATTTGCCTCCATCATTTGATTTGGCTCCGTATATTTTATTTTTTTTATTTCCTCTTAAATCTAGCCATATTGCAAAAGCATTTTCCCCGTCTGCACTCAAAGCCATTAAACCTTCCTTTGCCACCGTATCTACATCGTTCACCCTGGCGCCCTGCTTCCACTTTCCATCGTCTTTATAGTAAGAATATATATTCCCTTTGGAAGTACATGCTGTTATTATAACGCCATGATCAGTAGCTGAAACCTGTGTTCCCCTGGTGGCAAAAGAAAATAAACCAGGCAATACATCTACGAGTGAAGGTGATGAAAAAGAGATTCCCTTGTTCGAAGAAGAGGTGTACATAATACTATCACCCACGCCATATACGAGATGAAGATGGTCATTTTTATCTTTGACAATGTCTGGCATCTGGCCATTGGCTATTACAAAATCAGCTTTGGAAAAAACTTTCTTTTCATTACACGCGATAAGGGTGCAAAAGGCAATTGTTATTGTAAAGGCTATTCTAATCGTGTTATACATAATAGTGGCTTATGATTTTTTCGTCGTTAATCATCGGTTATCCTGTATTGGTGGCTCCCATTCAATTTTACAAAATCCATATTCCGCTCAGGCTAATAAAAGTATCACAAAGTAATTTATATTATACTTTACATTTTCATTCCACCATGATCCATCCCGGCCATTGGATCAGCTCCTTTTCTAAAGACATATTCACTTTGTAAAAGATAAGCGCCTGATGTTACAACCACATCATTTGGTTGAATACCAGATTTTATTTCAATCATATTCCCGCTTTCATTGCCGGTTTCCACCATTATGCTTTTAAATTTATTCTGTGATGTTTGCACCCAAACCATAGCCATTTTTCCATCACGCAAAACTGCATCTAACGGAAGAAAAAGTGCATTAATGCCGCCAGTCTTTACGGTGATATAAGCAGACATACCGGGCTTAAGTTGATTGTCTTCATTTGGAATGCTAATTCTGATGAGATTGATTCTTGAAGCGGTATTTAGTTCCGGGTTTTGAAATGAAATTTTTCCCGAAATCTTTTTCCCTGGAAAATCTGGTATTTCCACCATCACATTCTTTGCATTATTTAATTGCGAAAGTTGGGTGGCATACACCTGCGCTTCTACCCAAAGGGTTGAGAGGCCTGAGAGCGTTACAATACTGCCGCCTTCGGAAACATAATCGCCTTCCTGCAAATTTAGTTGGGTAATGTAACCGGATGCAGTGCTGAAAAAAGTAGTTCGTGGATTTGCCAACGCATCTTTATTTATATTCTTTATTTGTTGTTCACTCATTCCCCAGAGAAGCAGTTTATTTTTTGCGGCATCAATAACATCATCAAAGTTGATGACCGAATTACCGAGCGTTTCTTTCTTTTGCAATGCCAATAAATATTCCTGCTTTGCATTATTCAATTCTTCGCTATAAATATCATAAAGCGGTGCGCCTTTTGGAACATAATCACCCATTTTTTTGAAATACAATTTCTCAATACGACCGCCAACTCTTGCGCTAACGTCATTTATTTTCGTTTGATCGAAATTCAACGTTCCGGTTAAAATCACTTGATTCCCTACGAAGGCATTACCGATTGTATCTACCTGGATATTTCCTAATTGCATTTGTTCAGGGCTAAGAGCAAGCTCATCATTATCTGCCTGTTGGCTGCTCTTCTTAACCGGTGTTAAGTCCATATGGCATATAGGGCATTTGCCGGGTTTTGATTCTACTACTTGAGGGTCCATTGAACACGTATAATAGATATCCGGGTCTGCTGCTATTTGTGTTTTATTTTTACATGACGCAAATAACATCACAACTAACAACATCAATGATGAAAAAATAATCAAACGATGTCTGCTCTTTCTTCTATTCAACTTAGGTCGAAATATAAATTCCGAACTTGTTTTTCTTTGTGGCTTATTATATTCAAAGACATTTTTCATGATTACTGTTTTAATTTTATAAATCCTTCACTATCTATTAAAAATTGTGCATTTATTGCTACACTATCTTTTGTATCCAAACCATCAGTCACCTGGATTAAATTCTTAGCTACAATACCTGTACTTACCTGGTGTGCTTTAAAGACATTTCCTTTTTTTAGAAAAACTATTTTATTTAATCCGAGAGAAAGCACCGATTCTTTTGGCAGCCAATTACTAAACTTTGTTTGAATGTTTAGTGTAGCTTTTACCTGGCTTCCTACAGGTATCATTGATTTGGAATTATTGAGATAAACTCTTGCAGATACTGTCTTAGAGCCATCTTTATAAAAAGGCTCTATAAAACCAATTTTTGAAAGAATCTTTTTATCCGGCGCTGTTTCAGGAATGATAGTTACCGGCGTACCCACTTTTATTAAAGAATTTTCTCGGGGAAAAAGGTTTAAAGTTACCCAAACATTATTCATATTATTTACCTGGAATACCGGCTGTCCTTTTTCTACATACATGCCTTCCTTTATTGATAATTCACCCGATTCATTCATAGGAATTATTTGTTGTGATGAATTCATATTTCCTGTTTCATGTACATGGCCCGTGTAATTGCTATAAATGGTAACACTGTAAATCGCTTTACCTGTCGCAATAACTTTTTGCAATTGGTTATTATTCATGCCGAGCAATAACAATCTTTGTTTTGCTGCATTGATTAGCGGTGTGTTTGTCGGGTCATTTTTTATAAGAAATAAAAGATTTTGCTGACCCGTTAAAAGTTCAGGACTGTAAATATCCATCACTTTATCTCCGGCACGAACAGGCTGATAGCGGTATTTGATATACAGCTTTTCTATTCTACCTGAAACTCTGGATGAAATAGTTTTCATGAACCTTGTATCATATTCCACGCTACCCAACGCATCTAATTGTATCTCCTGATTGGCAAATTGCATTGTGGTAACGGGTATAGAAGATACTACTGTGTTATTATCGCTTTGAAGTAATGTTGAAAGGTCAACTTCCGAAATTTCCCTGCTTGCATTTTCTTTTTTTACCAAAGGCATTCCGCAAATAGGGCAATTGCCCGGCTCATGCCTTATTATCTGCGGATGCATAGGACAGGTATAGGTTTCTTCTGTGCCAGCATTTGCTGAAACCTTTTTATCAGAATTGTCTTTGCATCCCGTGAAAGTGAAAAAAGCAATGGCAAGGATAAAAACAAAAGATTTCAGTATAATTGATTTTCTAATTTTCATTTTTATTTTCATTTTTGTTCAAGTGTTTTATCCATTTGCACTTGAAGATTTAATAATTCCTGCAACTGGTCGAGATAATCAAGCTGGGTCATATTCAGCGTTTGCCACGCATCGAATAATTCAAATAATTCTCCTGTGTTTTGTTCATACGCCATCTGCATAATTTGATAATTTTTTTTCAATGCAGGAATAATATTTTCTTCAAATAATTGCAGTTGCCTTTTCTTACTGTTGATAGAAGAACGCAAACCATTTGCTTCTCCGAAAGCCTGATTGATGATTATTTGCTTTTGCGCTTCCAAAGATTCTGTTTTCCATTTTAAACTTTCAATGTTGGCTTTATAGCTTCCTGACGACCAGGGTGCTAAAGGGATTTTTACTGTTGCCACCAGCGAATAAAGCCAGGGGGATTTGCCGAATCCGAACATGTGCTCATACCTGATACCGAATTGTGGCAACTGTTTAGTTTTTTCGAGGTTCAATTGAAGTTGATTAACTTTTAAATCCTGCATTACAGCCTTAATATCACTACGCGTCTGTATTAAATAATTACTATCAATTGAGTTGTAATTTTTAATGGTATAATTCGTGTCAATAATAAACTCTTCATTTTTATCGCCGTTCATTAATGTGTTCAATAGAATTTGTTTCTGCTTTGCTTCGTTGTTCAATTCCTCGCGTTGGTTTTCAATTTTTCCCAATTCCGCCTTTGCTTTATAATAGGCATTAAGCTTACCAAGATTATTTTTGTAACGCAGTTCTGTACTCTGTATCATAAAATTGAGCAGCTTTTCATTGTCGTTAATCACCGATTGTTTTTTTTCAATAACCAACCAATCATAATAATTTTTCTTCGCTGCTGCGTATAACTCATTTAGCGCAACATTTTTGTTTTCCTTATTTACAGTTGACAAAGCCTGCATGTATGAGGCATTGGCATTTTGTTCTTTTTTATTAGGAAACATTTGAGAAGCTGAAATCATATATGAGCCCATTCCATTTTGTGCACCCATAGCTTTTGTAAGGCCAATATTATAGGGTGTCATATAAAATCCTGTACCAAATTCGGGGGGCATCCAACTTTTAGCGCCTTTGGCGGCTTCGTCAAGAGAACGAACCTGGGCATCATACATTTTCATTTCCGGATGATTTTTTTGTATCATCGAAAATATATCATCAAGGCTCATCTTTTTTTGCCCGTAAGCATTTACCGCAAACAAAGAAATAACAAGGATTTTTATTAAGATTCGTTTCATAGCTTTAATGTTTTATTTCAGATACTTCAATTTTGCCATATTTTTTAAGCTCGTATTCTTTACTCATTAAAAAGATAATCGGCGTTACCAAAAGAATGTGAATAGAAGAAGTAAGTACGCCGCCAATCATAGGAAGCACGATAGGTATCATAATATCGCTACCCACTCCCGAACTCCAGAGAATAGGAATTAAACCAAAAAGAATTACACAAACGGTCATTATTTTGGGCCTTACCCGTTTGGCTGCGCCAAGTATCACATATTCCCGTAAGTCGGCTCTGGTAATCGTTTCCCTGGAATTTCCTTTTAGCTTAACTAATTGTTCCATCGCATCATTGAGATAAATAACCATTACGATTCCCGTTTCCACAGCCAAACCAAATAAGGCAATAAAGCCAACAGCCACTGCTACTGATAAGTTTACTCCCCAGAAATAAATGATAAGAGCGCCCCCAATTAAGGCAAAAGGAAGAGAGACTAAACTTAACAAGGCTTCCCTTGCAGAATGAAAAGCAAAATACATTGAGATAAAAATGACAAGTATAACGATAGGCACAATGATTTTCATTGTCCTTTCGCTGCTTATTAAATTCTCATACTGGCCGCTCCAATCTATAAAATAACCTTTCGGCAATTTGGAGAGCATCGTATTTAATCTCTGTTGCGCTTCCTGCACCGTTCCCGCAAGGTCTCTGTCTCTTACGTTGAATAAAACCGTTCCACGTAACAATGCATTTTCAGAATTAATCATTGGCGGCCCTTCTGTAATTGCCACATCAGCAACTGCCTGCAAAGGAATAGGGCCGAACTGCATGGTTTGCACCTGCAAACTTTTTAATGCTTCCATATTGTCTCTGAAATCCTGTGCGTACCGCGCATTTACCGAAAAACGCCGGCGGCCTTCAATCGTTGTTGTAAGTTTCATTCCACCTAAAGCGCTTTGCACCACAGCATTTACGTCGTCTATACTTAATCCATAGCGGCTTATTTCTTCGCGCTTTATTTTTATATCAATATATTTTCCACCGGTAATTGGCTCTACATACAAGTCCTTCACTCCGTTGATTCCCTGCAACTCATTTTTTATTTTTTGGGCAAAATCATAAATAGTATCAAGGCTTTGTCCATACACTTTTACCCCAACATCGGTACGGATACCGGTTGACAGCATGTTAATGCGATTAATGATTGGCTGTGTCCAACCGTTGGTAACACCGGGAATTTGCAATTTGCTGTTAAGTTCATTTACAATATCTTCTTTGGTTATTCCATCTCTCCATTCCGATTTTGGTTTCAGTAAAACAATGGTTTCAATCATGCTAATCGGTGAATTATCGGTAGCAGTATTAGCCCTTCCTGCTTTTCCCAAAACATTTTTTACTTCCGGCACCGAAGCGATAATCTTATCCTGAACCTGTAAAATCCTTTTCACTTCGGAATTAGAAACATCAGGCATCGTAACCGGCATAAACAGGATAGAACCTTCATCCAGGGGCGGCATAAATTCACGCCCTAAGCTCAATATGAGCGGGATACTTATTAATAGCGCAATGATGTTGATAGCAAGAGTTGTTTTGCGCCATTTGATACAAAGGCGGATAATAGGTTCATATATTTTTCGCAGCCCTCTGTTTAACGGATTCGCTGATTCCGGCGTGAATTTTCCTTTCAAAAAGAATGAAATCAACACCGGGGTGAGGGTCAAAACGAGTATGGCATCTACCGCTACAATGAAAGTTTTTGTATAGGCTAAAGGCCCAAATAGTTTTCCTTCCTGCCCTGTAAGTAAGAAAATAGGAAGAAATGACGCAACAATAATCACCGTGGAAAAAAACACGCCCCTTGAAACCTGCTTACATGAGCTTTCAATAATGCGCATCCGCACATCTTCCGGTATTTTTAAATAACTCTTTTTGGGTACTATTTTTTTGAAAATATTTTTCATTTTTATTTTGGTTTATTGGCAGGATCATTTTGCCATTCTGATAAGTTGTGATAAGCGTTTTCCGACATGATAATTCCGTTATCAACGATAACTCCTATGGCCAGCGCTATACCTGTCAGCGACATAATATTAGAGGAAAGGCCGAGGGCATTCAACAAAATAAAACTGATGGCAATCGTAATAGGTATTTGAATTATGATGTTCACCGCGCTGCGCCAATGAAAGAGAAATAGTAAAACGATGAGCGATACGGCTATCATCTCTTCAATCAATTTTCCTTTGATATTTTCTACTGCGGCTTCTATCAAGGTACTGCGGTCGTAAGCGAAATTAAAATGAACTCCTTCCGGCAACCCTTTTTCCACATCCTTCATTTTTGCTTTCACGGCATTGATTACTTTATCGGCATTTTCTCCATAGCGCATTACCACAATGCCCCCGACAACTTCTCCTTCGCCATTGTCATCAAAAATTCCAAGCCTTTCATCGCCGCCCATCTGAACCGCAGCAATATCTTTTACTCTTACAGGTATGGCATTGTTGTTAGCAATGCCAATGTTTTCAATGTCTTCTTTATTTTTTACATAGCCCAGTCCACGGATGATGTAAGACATATCGCTCATCTCAAATTTTCTTCCACCTACATCATTGTTGTTGGCCTTTACTTTATTCATCACATCCATTAAAGAGATGTTGTAATACTGCAATTTCAGCGGGTCAACCACAATCTGATACTGCTTTTCAAAGCCGCCGAAAGATGCTATTTCGGCTACGCCGGGAACCGTTTGCAACGCAAACTTGATATACCAATCCTGTAAAGCCCTTTGCTCACCGAGGTCCAGTTTTTTCGCGTCTAATGTGTACCAAAGTATGTGGCCAACTCCTGTACCATCGGGGCCAAGTGTAGGCGTAACGTCTTGCGGAAGCAACCGCTGTGCATAATTTAGCCGTTCCAAAACGCGGGTTCTTGCCCAATAAATATCTACATTATCATCAAAAATTACATAGACGAAGCTCATCCCAAACATGGATGTGCCTCTTATATTTTTCACCTTTGGTATTCCCTGAAGATTAGATACCAAAGGAAATGTAATCTGGTCTTCCATTATCTGGGGGCTTTGGCCACTCCATTCTGTAAAAACAATTACCTGATTCTCGGATAAATCGGGAATGGCATCAATCGGGTTTTTTTGTACCGCAAATATCCCCCAGATAAACAGGCCTAATGCTATTGCCAAAACAATATACCTGTTGCGCAGTGAAAGCTCAATTAGTTTCTGAACCATTGTTAATTATTTAATTCGTTTCCTTTTTAAAATTTCATATCAACTACATTCAGTAGAAAAATGAAACAGGAATAATAGTAAATGTGAAATATAGAATGGACGTAGAATTGGCATATAAATGAAGCCTTGTCCAACAAAAGGAAGGTTAAATCAAATTCTAAAAACGCAATTGAAAATATAATCCGGAACCGTATGAAGCAGTGGCGGCGCATTGCTTAGGTTAGCAATATAAATTTCCTGAGAAGGATAATTAATTATCTGAAAAGTAGAAGGAAATAAATGTAAATTAATAAAGTGTAAAACAGGTGTGCTTACATCGCCCGCAACGTGGTTATCTTTTACTTTAAAGAACTGGTATTTTGTTTTGCAGCAATCGCTCATACCATCGTCATTAGCACACTTCTGTTGTTCATCCTGAGTGATGGAAACAGTTACAGATTTTAAATCACCACAACAATAAAAACTTTTCAGGCTTAACCCTAACGTTGAGATAGAGTAAATGCTAAGAAGTAATATGACTGTAATTTTTTTCACGTCTGTGGTAAAGGTCGAATTATTAATTCAACAGTTATGCAAAAATAGAAAGAATGAATTTAATAAAACATGATTTTAATCATAACTGATCGCGCTTAAAATAATATGATTATATTTTATCGGCAATAAAATAAAATTTGCCGTCTTCTTTTATTACAGTAAAACGGCGTACGGATTTATACCCTGTATCTCAATACTTCTACAGAGTATATTTCTACTTTACTTTTTGCAAAATGCCTTAAATAGCCTTCAGATTTCTGTCTTCCGTAAATATTGCCTGCCCAAAGCGCCAATACTTTTTCATTTATATTTTTGTTTGATTTTAAAATCCCTTCCTCAACATTTCAGCATACTCATCAGGCAATGGGCTATCCTCTATTGCCTTGGCAGCTTTTTCAATATCATAATCAAAGCGAATAAATTCGACAGATATACTGTCTTTATTAGAAATACCACTATTCTCATTTATAGTAAGTAGTACATACCCACCTTGCGGATTACCATCTTTTGGTTTACCTACTGATCCAATGTTTATAGCATGGCGGTAATGCGGATTTTCACCAGGCTCTATGGGCAATATTCTATGATAAGGTTTGTGAGTATGGCCAAAACACATTATGTCTGCATCTGCACCTTCCATTATTCTCATCATGCTTTTTTCATCCCTGTCTTCAAACAAGTATTCATTTATCTTTCTCGGGCTGCCATGTACTAACAGCAAATTGAGCTTGTCATTATTCAATTGAAATTCTACTTTGATATGTGCAGGTAAGGTTCTCAAATACTTCCTTTCGTCCGGTTTTACAATTGAGTTAGTATATGAGATTGAAATTTTACCCATATCTTTTTCATGTTCTTCTTTATAGGCACATCCGCAGTCATTGCTCATTAAACCAATGCCCTGGTCGTAATTTCCGGCAATAGTAGGAATACCCCTTTTCCTTATTTCGTTGATTACTTCGTTGGGCCAAATATTGTAACCAACTAAATCCCCAAGACAATAAAGGGCATCAGGTTCACGATTTTCAACGTCTTTAAAAAAGGCTTCAAGTGCTGGTAGATTGGCATGAATGTCGGAAAATAATGCAATTTTCATTTGTTGATTTTAAGCGTTTTGCAATTGTTGTTTTGAATAATATTTTCTTCTTAACCAAAAAGCCACATTCACCAATGCAATTAATGCAGGAACTTCTACCAATGGCCCGATTACACCCGCGAATGCCTGTCCAGAATTAATTCCAAATACTCCAATCGCCACTGCGATCGCTAATTCAAAATTGTTACCCGCTGCGGTAAAAGCTATGGAAGTATTTGTTGAATAATCTGCGCCCATTTTCCTGCCAATTAAAAAGCTGACGAAAAACATGATTGTAAAATAAATGACCAAAGGAATCGCAATTCGCACCACATCCATCGGTATTTGAACTATCAATTCTCCTTTCAGGCTGAACATGATTACAATGGTAAAAAGCAATGCTATCAGAGTTATTGGAGAAATAACCGGAACGAATTTTTTCTCATACCATTCTTCTCCTTTTAATTTTAATAAGGCATGCCTGCTTATAATTCCTGCAGCAAACGGAATACCTAAATAAATGGCAACACTTTCTGCAATTTGCCCAATAGTAATATTAACTTCTGAGCCTGTGATGCCAAATAAAGGAGGAAGGACTGTTATAAAAACGTAAGCATAGACACTATATAATAATACCTGAAAAATACTGTTCAGCGCAACCAGGCCCGCTGCATATTCGCGACTGCCTTCTGCCAATTCATTCCATACAATTACCATTGCGATGCATCGTGCAAGCCCAATGAGAATTAAACCGGTCATGTATTCAGGATAGCCATTTAGAAAAATAATTGCCAGAATAAACATCAGTATTGGCCCAATTATCCAGTTAAGAAATAACGAAACACCTAACACTTTTGTATTCTTAAAAACTTCCCGCATCTTATCATACTTCACTTTTGCAAAAGGCGGATACATCATCAGGATAAGGCCAATGGCTAAAGGAATATTGGTAGTGCCGGATGAAAAGGAATTAATAAATCCGGAGGATGACGGAAAGAAGTATCCGATAGAAACACCAACCGCCATTGCTAAAAATATCCATAAGGTTAAATACCGGTCTAAAAAACTTAATTTCTTTCTTTCATTTGCTGGAGCACAGTCATTTGCTGTCATTTTTTTTGATTTATTAAACACCAACTATTTTACTTCTTCTTTCCATTAAAATAGTATCTCTCCATTTGCCGTTCATTTGCCCGATGCGTTCTCTGTACCTAATATCCGAAATCCACACGCTTCATGAATTTTAATGCTTGCTATATTTTCAGGAAAAATCCCTGCCTGTAAAGTCCAGATATTATTCGCTTCGCTTTCTTCAATCAATTTCTGCAGTAGTTGTTTTCCCACACCTTTTCCCCTGGCTTTACCACTTACATATACACTTACTTCCCCTACGCCCGCATATACGCATCTTCCTGAAACCCCTGTAAGCGCTGCCCAACCTAAAATAATTCCATCTTCTTTTGCAACCATGCGACTATGTTGAAGGTGGTCGTTGTTCCATTCGTGCCAATCCGGTGACTGTTGTTGAAAGGTCGCATTGCCTGTAGAAATGCCTTCTTCATAAATTTGTTTTACCGCTTCCCAGTCTTCCGGGAGCATTTTATCGAAGATGTACATTACAAATAAATTTTTTAATTACAACATCCCGGAGCACATCCACATTCTCTTTCTGAAGGTTTTTCTGCATAAACAGTAATACTAAAAATTCCTGCACCTGAGTTTTTAAAAGATGCGATTTCATCTGCAGATAAATAATTACTTAAAATATCATCCGGAACAACGATTGTTTTTTCTTTTTGAATCGTAAGGTTTGTGAATCCGTTTGATTCTATCAATTCCAGGTACGTTTGTTTTTGAATAGCACCGGAAACACAGCCTGCGTACATCTCAGCAGCATTTTGAATGTTCGCAGGAAGATGGCCAACCAGCACAATGTCAGAAATACTGAAATGGCCACCTGGCTTCAACACCCTGAAGATTTCTTTAAAAACTCCTGATTTATTTGGAACGAGGTTTAAAACACAATTGCTTACAATCACATCGGCAACATCAGAAGTAACCGGCATCTTTTCGATGTCGCCCTGACGGAATTCGACATTGTTTAATCCCCTTAACTCTGCATTTTTCCTTGCCTTTTCAATCATGGCTGGTGTGAAATCTATTCCAATTACCTTTCCTGTTTCGCCTGTTTCATATCGCGCAACAAAAGCATCATTTCCCGCTCCGCTTCCGAGGTCAATTACCACATCTCCTTTTTTGATTTTTGCAAATTGTGTCGGCAATCCACACCCAAGTCCTAAATCGGCATCCGAATTATAACCTTTCAAATGCTGATAATCTTCAGACATGATGTTGTACACTTCATCACTACAACAGCCGGAACCGCAGCAGGAAGATTGATTCGTTTCTTTGTCCTGTAAAGCGATCTCTGAATATTTTTGCTTTACGATTTCTTTTAGGTCATTTTCGTTTTCCATTATTATTTTTTTATTAGTATTATCGAAATATTACGATTAGTATTTGTAAAAAAAATCAGCAACACTGATTTGTTCCTTTGTAAGAATCAAAAAGCTGATTAAGTCTTTCTTTTGCTACCTTCCATTCCTTTTCATCAATACAATAACAAACAGTTGCTCCGTCAATGTCACCCTTTATCAATCCTGCCTGCTTTAATTCCTTCAAATGCTGTGAAACTGTGCTTTGTGACAAGGGAAGTTCGTCCACAATGTCACCACAAATACACGCTTGCTTTTTTATTAATAAATTAAGAATAGCGACTCGTGCCGGATGGGCAAGCGCTTTGGCGTAATTGGCAATCCGGTTATCTTTTAGTGTAAATTCTTCTGATTTTGTTGCCCCCATGTTGTTTCTTTATTAATCGCAAAATTACGATGTAATATTTACAGCGCAAACAATTTTTTTATAGTTTCGAAATAATATTTTTAAGAAGCCTCAGTTATCATAATTCATAATAAATTAATTAATCATTTTAAACTAAATGCATTTTGAAGGAAAAATAGAAATCCCGACTAATTATTCGTATTCTAGGATTCAAAAACTACCAAATTTAATTTTTCCGGTTCAAAAATCAGGCAGCAATGTGATAGCTATCCACATATTTTGTTCCTCTTTTAACCACTGCAAACATTCTAAGAATAAGCTTAAATTTTACATTATTGACTACCGTACCCCATCCTTTTTCTTTCAGTTTTCTATTCGCATATTCTCTTATTTCTTTATCCCATTGCATCGCACTTTTTGCAGCCTGAGATAGCTCCGATTTTAATTCCTTATTAGCCAAATGACTTACCCGCTTTTTCCCTTTAATACTGGTTCCCGAACTATGATCAAAAGGGATCACTCCTACATATACTGCATAAGTTCTGCCATCGGGAAAGCTGGTGAAATTCTCCATGTATGCTATCGTCATCCATCCATTTACTTTGCCAATACCTTTGATACTTGTAATTAAATCATAGTTTATTTTGAAACTATCATTAGTCTCAATAATATTCATTATTTCAGATTCTACTTTTGAAATAATTTTTTCATTGAATCCGAGCTTTTGTTCCAATTCTTTAACAATAATATCCTTTTCTAAATCAGTATGAATATGTTTGCGCTCTTTGATAGTAGCCTGGTATCCTGCATTTTCTTTTACGCATCTCTTTCTGAATCTTATAAGCTCCTTAAGCTGCACAATCCTTTTGTCTAAAGGCTTTGAAATCTTTAAAGATGAATGCTTTTCAGATGCATATTGAGCAATCCGTTTTGAATCCACTTTGTCATTTTTTCCCCTGATGATTCCTAGTGAGCGCTTAATAGCCAGGCCGGGAATACGGATAAAAGGAATCTTTTTATTCTCACAAAACTGGATAAGCTTATACTCGTAACCGCCGGTATACTCCATCACTACCACACAATTTTTCATATCTATTTTATGGGCTTTACACCAAATTAAAAATTCCCTGAATCCTACCGTTCCATTTTGAATTTGAAGATGCTCATTGATTTGTGTACAATAGATGTCAAGTGTATTTTTAGACACATCCACACCCAGAATAAATTTGTGTTTTTTCATAAATTCGCGCTTTTGTTTTTATAAAAAACTTGCTCTGTCAAAAACCTTTGATGTGTCAAAGAGATAATTCTAGTTGGACCTGGAGCAAGTAAAATAATGGCAGGGACTAATACGAACATTTGACCTTTTAGACAAGGTTTACTGTAAAGTTCACCCTGCCATTATTTTCAAAGCTATTCACATTTATGACAGTTATTATCCCCCTAACACCTCCCCCATATAATAATAGTATTAATATGATTGAATCACTTGTTTTTACTTAAATTCAATCCAAAGGTTTACTGTTTTATGATAATAGAAAAAAAGTATATCCAATTTCTTTATTGAGACAGTTAAATTTATTTTGGTTTTTTTAAGTCATCAATTTTCCACAATGAATAATTAAGTTTATAAAATATCTTAAATACCAGGCAACATTCTTCAATTATTTTATCAAAAAAAAACTACTACCAAAGCGAGGAGACAATGTAATTACCAGAAAAATCTGAAGGATAAACTAATAGCTTTTAGTGACATAGCAGTACTCCCGCTTTATTCTTTAAAAAATGAGAAAATATTGTCGGGAGAACTGCTATGAATTAAAAATAACAGATGTATTGAGATTGGCTCGTTCCTCACCAAACACAATACAAGAAACATAAATGAAAAAGACATTCGCACCACATCCTTCATGCTTTCGGAAGAGGTGCTTATAAAGATTATTGTGTATCCCGCTTTTCCGCTCCTTCCTTCGATGCAGTCTCGCCGTTTCCATTCGCCGGCTAATACCACAACAGTATGGCAGCCTTTTATCCGTACTCAAATGCCTGCCATTAAAAGGCTGGCACATATCTGTTCTCCAAAAGCTCATTTCAACGAGGCCTGCCCTCAGTCATTTGCTTCAAAGCACGATACATTGATTGATTAAAAATATAAAGACTTTTAATGTTTAATTACTACCGAACATTGAAAATGGTTTGAGAATGATACAATGATAAAATGCTTTTGATTCTTTTATAGATTTTCTTTTGAAGACACGATGGTTGGAGATTGAAAAAGAAATAAAACTTCCTCAGCGTTTATTTTCCTGTACTCAAAGAATTAAGTTTTTCACTTAGCTCCGTCAGTCCTGCTTTTGTTAAGCAATCGTCTGCAAAAGTGTGCAGTTCCTGTAATGTTTCTTGTGGTACACTTCCAAGTAAGTTGGCGGATTTGTCATCATCCTTTGGATTTAATCCGCGTTTAATAACGCTATTCAGGAGTAATACATTTTTGCGCGAGATTTTCATATCAATCTTCACAGTTTCATTCATACCAGGGATACTTAATATAGTATCGTACACTTTGGCTACATCATTTGTTGTAAGCATATCTACACGTTTTAAATTGTTTAAAATTTGGACAACAAAAATAGAGACCGGTACTTAGAATATCCTCATTAAAATATGATGAGGATAGGTTGAACCAAAACCTGGTGTTTAACTTCGCATCTGTAAATCTGATTGTGAAATTGAAAATGTGTAGTTATGGAATTCAGTGAACAACAAAGGTTATCCATTGCGAAAGCCAAAGCAATGGATATGGTAGATTACCTATCGAGGTTAGGTTATAAACCAGCAAAAGTCAGGAACAATGATTATTGGTATGTATCACCTTTACGTGATGAAAAAACACCTTCTTTTAAGGTCAACAGAAAGCTAAACAGATGGTATGACCATGGATTAGGCAAAGGCGGTAATCTTATTGATTTTGCTATTCTTCATCAAAATTGTACCATAGGCGAATTTCTTCAAAAATTAAATGACGATTTTTCTTTTCATCAGCCCGTTTTTCATCAACCGAATGAATTGAAAACTGAAAAGAAGTTAAACGTTCTGCAGGAGTTTTCAATCAGTTCATTTGCATTACTACGATACCTGGAACAAAGACGGATACCTATTGATATTGCGGATCAATTTTGTAAAGAAATCCGATACGAGTTAAATGACAAAATATATTATGGTATAGGGTTTAAAAACGATTCGGGAGGCTATGAAATACGGAACCCTTATTTCAAAACGAGCAGTTCTCCAAAGGACATTACTACAATCAAAAATAAAGCGAAAGAAGCTGTCGTCTTTGAAGGATTTTTTGACTTCCTTTCCTTCATCGCTATTCATAAAAATCAGGTTGCAACTGAAAGCAATTTTGTAATCTTGAATTCTGTTTCCTTCTTTGAAAAAGCCCGTCCTTTTATGGAGCAGCATGAAATAATTCGATTGTATTTAGATAGAGATACAACCGGTCAAAATTACAGTCATTATGCTTTGTCTTTAAGCAATAAATACAAGGATGAAAGCAAGTTGTATGAACATCACAAAGATTTTAATGATTGGATGATGAACATTGGAAAATCTCAGAAGAAAAATTTAGACCAGAAGCTTTAACAAGTTTGAAGGGCATTGAGAAAAATAAATGTTGAAGAACAGGCTTTTCCAATAGCTGAAAAAATTGTGTAATGGAAATTAAATTGTCTTTAGAACTTTTGAAAGGCTGCCAGATTGCAACTTTTCCGCAATCGGCCAGATGAACGGTTGTTAAACAACCGAATCTGGCTGCCCATCACTCGGAACTCGTGGGCAGGGCGTCTGAAATGAATTTATGAATTTGAAAAAGTGAAAATGATTAGTGATGGAAAGAAAAAATTCAAACAGATCACGCATCATCGGGCTGCGTTTAACGTTCGATGAATACAGAAAAATTGAGAAGAAATGGAAGGCTTCAACCTGCCGTAAGCTAAGCGAATATGTACGACGCAGTCTCTTTGAGAAGCCTATTGTAATGACTTATCGCAATAGCTCACAGGATGACTTAATGACAGAGCTTACAAAGCTGCGAAATGAGTTAAACGCTGTTGGGAACAACTTCAACCAGGCGGTCAAAAAGCTGCATACGCTTCAGCAAATAGCTGAATTTAAGAGCTGGTTAATCGCTTATGAAGTGGAGAAAAAAATCCTTCAAAATAAACTGGATGAAGTTAGAAACAACATCAAAAAAATGCTGGAAATATGGTTACGGTAATCAAAGTAAGCCAGTCCATGCACCGTATTTTCAACTACAATGAGAACAAGGTAAAAGAAGGCGTAGCTGAGTGTATCGGTGCAGAAAATTTTCCGCTGAACGCGGAAGAAATGAGCCTCAAAATAAAGCTTAATTATTTGTTGAAGCGGATGAAATTGAACGAGAATGTAAAGCGAAACAGCGTACATATTTCACTCAATTTTGACCCCTCGGAAAAAGATTTATCCAAAGAAAAACTAATGGAAATTGCGAGAGTTTATATGCAAAAATTAGGCTTTGGTGAACAGCCTTATCTTATCTATCAACACCACGATGCCGGGCATCCGCACCTGCATTTGGTAACCACCAATATACAGGCGAACGGTAAGCGGATTGATCTGCATCACCTGGGCATCCGCAAGTCAGAACCGGCACGTAAAGAAATCGAAAAAATGTTTGGACTGATAGAAGCAGAAAAACACCATCGACTGCAGCCTTTCCAGATAAAACCGATTGATGCAGGAAAGGTGCAATATGGCCGTACAGAAACCAAAAGAGCCGTGACTAATGTACTCGATGTAGTATTGGATAAATACCATTATACCAGTCTGCCAGAACTGAATGCCGTGCTTAGACAATACAATATATTGGCAGACAGAGGCAGTGAAAATTCAAAGATTTTTAAGGGCGGTGGATTGGTTTACCGCATTTTAGATGAGGATGGAAAACCAATTGGAGTGCCTATAAAAGCGAGTGATTTTTACCAGAAACCCACGCTGAAGTTTTTGGAGGAAAAATATGCACCGAATGAGGTAAAACGCCAACCTTTTAAAAGCCGCATCAGGAACGAAATAGACAAGGCATTCATCGGTAAAACACTCGCTATGGATGAACTGTTGAAGCAACTCGAAAAGAAAGGTATATACACCAGCCTCCGCAGGAGCGATGCGGGTTTAATATACGGGATAACTTTTGTGGACCATCAGACCAAATGCGTCTTCAACGGCAGCACTGTAGGTAAGCAGTATAGTGCAAAAGCCATTCAGGAAAGATGCCAGGCCAAAGAAACGATTAAGCCTGATTTACAATCGGAATCTATCAAAAGAACAGAAGATATTTCACTGCCAGTAAATAATAAAACACTGAATACTTCTAATGTTGCCATCGAGCATATTACCACTTCCATTACGGCAAACGGTGACAACCTTATACAAACACTCATGCAGCCCGAACAGGCGGCAGACTATATCCCGAACCAACTAAAGAAAAAAGGCAAAAAGAAGAGAAAGAAAAGAAATATTTCCAATAACCAATAAAACATAAGATTATGGCTGTACAGACAGGTGAGAACGAACAAGCATTGAGAAAAATCCTGGATATGACCAGGCTAATTAGTATCGTTATTTTGGTGATACACTTCTATTATTATTGCTATGCGGCTTTTCTGCAATGGGGATTGAGCAGTACTTTCAGCGACCGGATTTTGGGCAACATTTACAGAACAGGACTGTTCAGCTACTTTACTAAAAGCAAGTTGATTTCATTAGGCTTTTTGATGATTTCCTTGTTAGGAGCAAAAGGTCGTAAAGACGAAAAACTAAACCATAAAACAGCCTTTGCCTATATAATTACCGGCTTGTTGTTGTATTTCTTCAGCTACCTATCCCTGTTGCTAAAATTGCCTGTACAGGAAAAGGCGATGGTTTATATCTGCATTACTTCCATTGGCTTTTTACTGGTGCTTTCAGGCGGCACACTGCTTTCCCGTATCATTAAAAGCAAGCTCAATAATAAGGACATTTTCAACAAAGAAAATGAAACCTTTCCCCAGGAAGAACGCCTCTTGGAAAATGAATATTCCATCAACCTTCCTGCACGGTATCAATTAAAAAATAAAGCACGAAAAAGTTGGATTAATATCGTCAATCCTTTTCGTGCTGTGATGGTATTGGGAACACCCGGTTCGGGTAAATCCTATTTTGTCATCAGGCACATTATTACACAGCATATCCGAAAAGGATTCACCATGTTCGTGTATGATTTTAAGTTTGACGACCTTTCAAAAATCGCCTACAATACCTGGTTGAAAAACAAACACAGATATGTCAAGCCTCCTGCTTTTTATGTTATCAACTTTGACGACCTAACAAGGAGCCACAGATGCAATCCATTAGAGCCATCAGCAATGACAGACATTACTGATGCTGCTGAATCAGCACGTACTATTTTGATGGGATTGAACAGGGAATGGATTAAGCGGCAGGGTGATTTTTTCGTAGAAAGTCCTATCAATTTTCTGTCTGCGGTAATATGGTATTTAAGAAAGTATAAAGACGGTGAGTTTTGCACTTTGCCCCATGTTATCGAGCTAATGCAAGTGGACTATGACAGCCTGTTTACCTTGCTTCGCACAGAAAAAGAAATTGAAGTATTAATTAACCCATTTGTGAATGCTTATTTGAACGACGTGATGGAACAATTGGAAGGCCAGATAGCATCTGCTAAAGTAGCAATGGCAAGGCTTTCATCACCACAGTTGTATTATGTATTATCCGGGAATGATTTCAATCTCGATGTGAATAATCCTGACGACCCGAAAGTAGTTTGCATGGGGAATAATCCGCAAAAAATACAGATCTATGGAGCGGTGCTTTCCCTTTATGTAACCCGTCTTGTAAAGCAGGTCAACAAAAAAGGAAAATTGAAAAGCAGTTTGGTTTTTGATGAGTTTCCGACTATCTATCTTAACAATATGGATAGCCTTATAGCCACTGCAAGGAGCAACAAGGTTTCCACCTGTTTAGGCATCCAGGATTTCAGCCAGCTTCGTAAAGATTATGGCCGTGAGCTGGCAGATGTAATTATGAATATTACGGGCAATATTGTAGCGGGGCAGGTTACAGGCGATACCGCAAAGCAGCTTTCCGAACGTTTCGGAAAAATCATGCAAGACAGAGAAAGCTATTCCATCAACAGCGGCGACACGTCTATCAGTCGTTCCAAGCAGCTTGAGACCGCTATACCTCCCTCAAAAATTTCGGCGTTAAGTTCAGGCGAGTTCGTGGGCATGGTAGCTGACAATCCGGGTTGTAAAATAGATTTGAAAGCTTTTCATTGTGAAATTATTAATGACCATGATGCATTGAAAAGAGAGGAAGAAAACTATAAAAATATAGAGGTAATCCGGAAACTGGATAATAGTATGGTGCAGCGAAATTATTTCCAGATAAAGCAGGATATACAGGACATTATTCAATCGGAAATGGAAAGGTTGCTGAATGATCCGGGATTAGCTCATTTGGTCATTAAAAAAGGGTAATGATTGTTTATGAAAGATGATAGAAACCGAGGTCTAGGACTTCGGTTTTTTTGTTTATTAGGGCATGCCCTGTCAGGTCGGGTCATTCCAGGGTGCGCTTCGCTTCCGTCCCTCTTTCATCGTGACCGGCTCGTTTCCTCGCCGCCTTTTATGCTCCTCATGCCTTACTGTAAAAGTTACTACAAAGCTCAACGAGCTAAAATTACAACCAGCCTGCTTCGGCATTTTCCAATCGAAACGGATAAAAAGGCAGCTAATTTATTGCGGGTAAAGCCAACTGGAAAACCAAAAGACTACGGCATAATGGCTTTGCTCGTTCCTCGCAAATCCACCCTTCGGGACTTATTCCGTTTCCTTTTGGTTTTCCGCTTTTCCCGCACTTTTTATCTGCTTTCTTTTTTTCCGTTTTTTCTTTTGGAAAAATGCTCTTTCGGGCAGGCGGCGTGAAAAAAAGACAAACTAAAATAAATGGTTTAACAATTAAAATCAAACGACATGAACATCATTGGAAGACTAACAAAGGATGCACAAATCAGCACCCTGCCGAGCGACAAACAAGTGGTTAATTTTTCCGTAGCAGTGAATGACAGCTACCGTAACAAGCAAGGCGAACGGGTAGAACGCACCGAGTATTTCAACTGCGCCTACTGGCTTTCAACAAATGTAGCTAAGATACTCACGAAAGGTGCATTGGTTGAACTTATTGGCAGAGTAAGCGCAAGGGGTTGGATAGGTAACGATGGAAAGGCACACGCAGCACTCAATTTCCATACATCACAAATCAAATTGTATGGAGGTAGTAAACGGTCTGAAACCGTAGCAGGTGGTAACAGAAACAACTCCGCAGCACCTGCTAACAATGGCAGAGACGATTTGCCTTTTTAATCATTCATTTTTCATTTATCAACTTTTAAAATTTTTCAATCATGGCACAAAATCTTAATTATAACGAACGTACCGGCAAATACAGTTTCTTTAGCGTACAACAAAAAGCATGGCACAACTTGGGGCAAATAGTAGAGCAATATCCCATCAGCGCCGAAGCCATCAAATATGCAGGATTGGACTTCGAGGTTATCAAATCCCCTTTATATACTCATACCAAAGGAGTAAGCATAAGTAGCGATGGCGAAATAAATGAAGGCGGTAACATTCTACTGCCTGACAACTTCGCAACCATGCGAACCGATACCAATCAGGTTTTTGGGGTAGTTGGCAAGGATTATCAAATCGTTCAGAACAAAGATGCTTTTGCTTTTTTTGATGCGATTGTAGGTGGTGGCGATGGCATTCTATACGAAACCGCAGGTGCATTAGGTAACGGAGAACGGGTATTTATTACGGCTAAACTTCCCGACTACATCCGTGTAGGCAATGGTGATGATGTTACGGAGAAATACATTTTCCTTACAACGTCACATGATGGTACAGGAAGCATTACCGCAGCCTTTACACCTGTGCGCATTGTTTGCCAAAACACGCTAAATGCAGCACTTTCCAATATGTCAAACATGGTTCGCATACGCCATACTTCGGGTGCAAAACAGCGTTTGGAAAATGCCCATAAAGTAATGGGATTCGCTAATCAGTTAAGCACTCAACTGGAAGGAATATTTAACCAGTGGACAAAGGTGCGCATCTGCGATGAAGATGTAAAGAAACTTATTCAATTGGCGCTTTGTCCTAACAAGGAAACATTCGATGCACTTAAAAAAGGTGCAGATGATGAACTGTCAACCGTGTTCAAAAATACAGTGGAAGATGCCTTTGCCTACGGAATGATAGCAGATACCCAACAGATGATTTCAACCAAAGGAACAGTATTCGGCGCATACAATGCGGTAACAGGCTACTATCAGAATGTACGCAATTACAAAGATGATGAAAGCAAACTGCAATCCATTGTAATGGGTGGTACAGCGCAGGCTAAAGCACAGAAAGCATTTGAATTGTGCAGCCAGTTTGCAAAAGATGGTGCTGGTGTGTTTATGTTGAACTGACACCAAAAGGACAGGCAGACATTTCTGCCTGTCCTTATTATCCACTTAAAAAATCAGGCTATGAAACCTTTAGAGAATTTAGTAAACGTAGAAAAAGCGAGGTTACTGCATGAACTGTTTCCCCAGGAAATACCTGCCTTATTGAGATACACAAACAATATGTGCATTACCATACAGAAAGATGAACAGTTAACATGGAACCAAAGGGAAAACGGATTACTCACAGTTGAAGCCTGGCTGTCCTTTGTAGAAGAAGTTAGGAGCAAAATAGATAAGTATGGAAAGAGATTGCATACGCAGAGTCGTCTGTTTGCTGACCAGTTGTTTGATGGCTATACCGCGTTGTATATGGTGCATTGCATGACTTTATACACCGCTACGCGAAAGCATAGCAATCGCAAGTTTATGTTAGCCATTGACCTATTATTTAACCCATAAAATGCAAATGCGATGGAAACAATTATCAAACTATTACAAGCCATGTCTTACCCAACTATGTTTTTTATCGGTTCAGCGATAAGGCTTTTTGTCGGTATGCGACAATTCAACCGCAGAGGCTTAGGCGGCCTGCAGCATTTCAATAACTATTTTGTGGGATTGATTACGCTTTCTATCGAATGGGTATTGAAGTGGGCAGCTTCATCCCTAACATTGTGGGCGCTGTGGGGATGGCTTTTTAAATGAGATAGCACAGAAGTAAAACTATACAAGACTGTATGGAAATTATTTAATCAAAAAAATGTTGAACAATGGAAACAACAAATTTTTTCAGCAGTGTTGCTGCTTTGAAGATAACAAGCGACCTGCAATTGACTATACGCAAAGGAGCAGAAAATAACTGGATAGTATCGGTTATCTCCCAAGGCGGCGCATCGGCATTCCTTTCCCCGTAGGCGGAAAGCCGTTGCGCGGAGAAGCTGCAGCCACTTACCCAAAGCCGGTTCCTGTCCATTTCATTCCCTGTAATCCGTTTTGTGCAACAGGCTGCGGCACTAATTATTATGTTATTGTTGTAGCTTTTAATCATTTTTAATGCTTGCATTTGTCGTGCATCCTGCATATATTTTATATAGGATACGTAGAAGTATTGTGAATAATTTTGTCTTGAAGTAAATGATTGGTGAGATGGACAAAGCGGAAACACAAAATGTTGAATACAAACTATCCTGGAGAGATGAGTATCTAAAATGGGTATGTGGTTTTGCTAATGCGCAGGGTGGAAAAATATTTATAGGAGTTAACGACTATGGTGAGATTGCAGGGGTTGACGACTACAAAAGATTGATGGAGGATATACCTAACAAATCAGTGAATCATTTAGGGATAGTTGTGGATGTAAATCTGCATGTGCAAGAAGGAATATATTACATTGAAATCATTGTACCGGTTAGCAATGTTCCGATAGCTTATCACGGGGTTTATCATTATCGAAGCGGTAGTACAAAGCAGGAGTTAAAAGGAGTGCCATTGCAGAACTTTCTGCTAAATAAAATGGGGCTATCATGGGAACGGCAACCAGTACCGGGAGCAAATTTGGATGATATTGACCAGGAAGTAATAAAATCCTTTGTACAAAAGGCTGCTACTAAACAACGCATTTCTGGAAGCGTAGTTACTACCGATACCTTAACCTTCTTAAAAAATCTTGATCTGATTAATGAAAATGGAGAATTGCTAATAGCTGCTGTGTTATTATTTGGCAAACGTCCTAAGAAATATGCCCCTGCAGCCTACTTTAAAATCGGTCGTTTTGGAAAATCGGATAGCGATTTAAAGTTTCAGGATGTCGTTGAGGGCAATATTTTGGATATGCCAGATAAGATTATTGAAATACTCGATACCAAATATTTGACCCGTCCTATTTTTTATAAAGGCTTGCAACGAATTGAAGGACTTGAATATCCTGAAGCAGCATTGCGGGAGGCTATTTTAAATGCCATTATCCATAAAGATTATTCGGGCACAACCATTTTTTTAAGCGTTTATGATGATCGTCTAATAATTTGGAATCCTGGTGAGTTGCCCAGTTCCCTCACGGTTGATCTGCTGAAAGAAAAACACAGTTCTCAACCACGGAACCGGCTAATTGCAGATGTATTCTTTATGGCTGGTTATATTGAATCATGGGGAAGGGGAATAGATATAATCATGAATGCGTGTAAAGAATATAGGATGCCTGAACCTATATTTGCAGAAGAACAGGGTGGTATTTCTGTTTCTTTTTTAAAGGATATTTATACAGAGGAGTATTTAAAATCATTCAATTTAAGTGATAGGCAGACAAGAGCTATATTGTATATAAAAGAGAACGGAGAAATTACGAATGCCATATATCAGGATATTAATAAGATTAGCAAAGCGGTGGCAACAACAGATCTGTCGAATTTGGTAAGTCGAAAACTCATTCAAAAGGTTGGTAGAACAGGAAAGGGTACAAAATACACCCTTCCTGCAAACGGCTTATAAAGGGCTTAAAGGGCTTGCAATGGGCTTAAATACGGCTGTTATATCACTCAATTAATTGAAAGCCTGTGAAATTTGAAAGTTCTTAGGTTAAGCGTTATGTCAATTGCATAATACAGATTTTATCCTCTAATATGGATAGAAAATTATGGCCCTCTCATGACCCATCTAGTTGCCACCTTTATTGCCTGTGAAATGTACTATGAGTATCGAAAGAATAAATTGTAAATGCTTGTTATTGAGAATCAAACTTAAAGATGGTTTTTCTTACAGTTCTAAAATACTGAAAAATGTAAGAATCTGTTTTATTATATACTTTCGTTAGACAGGACGTGCTAATAATTATATTTTGATTAATGATTCATCTGATATTCCTATTTTAAATGGAACACTTCTATATTGAAACAACAAGATCAAATGACGATTCCGGTTTGATAAGGCTTTCAAGGGATTTGATGGTAGCGTTCTCATTACCCGTTGATCAAAAAAAGAACTTGAGTATCAAGGTTGGCAAGAATGGCAACCAGGTCTTTGAGGGAGAATTTAAAACAGATGAATACACTATTATAAAAAGAATTTCTAAAGATGAATTTTACCAAAATTACCACCAGCTATTACGTTGTTACCATGAGATCGACATAAGTTCAGGCGAATTCTATTTGATAAAAAAAAAGAATATGGCTACTACGGGTATGGTATGGTTCTCTGCCGAACCCGTGCGAAGACTTGGTTTATCCATTGATTTTTATAATGCTGATAAAATTATTACTTTGACTATTGATTGCAGCGTTCAGTTTGGTAAAAATGTAAGGCATTTTAGGAAGGCAAGTAATATAATCAATCAGGGTAAATTTCATTTATTTTTAAGGGTATTATTCCATTACCTGCATGATTATGAAAACCTTTCTTCTAACCTTAGATCTTTGTTCGGACAATTTGAAGAAGTTGTGAATGGAGGAAAACTGACATTGCCCAGTATTAGCGATTGGCAGAAGGATAATAACGTAGCAATAGAAAAATTAACGAACCGGATTTTATCTATTGAAAAACGCCTGTTGGAAATTGATAACGACACGCCTGGAGAAAGAATAAGAATGCGGGGCGAACTTGAAGGACTAAAGTTTGCTTTAACTACAATAAAAAACGACTAAGAATGACCTTTCATGACCATCCTGTGGTCAATCTTTCTTGCCCGCAAAATGTATTATGAATATGTAAGGAATAAAATGGAAATACAGGTTATTGAATTACCCAGCCTCATGAATTATGACAAATGAATTTGACGTAGAAGCCTTTAGATTTGTTGAAAGACTCATTGAAAAAGAAATTAAAAAAGGAGAAATTCCAAAAAAGGAGATGCCAGAATTAAAAGGGTTTGGCAAAATAATTGATTTGGGTCAAGTAAGCAATTTTGGATTTGAAGAATTTGACGAAGACACGTATCTAACAAAACGAAAGTTCAAAGATGTGAATGGCAAACTTGTGGGCTTAGACACTGATCAATATTCAGAATTAAAAGATTTTATCCTGAAAATCTACAATAGCATTCCATTCTTTCAAAAATGTAACTTTAAAACACTTCTTGACTGTTCTTTTGAGTGGCTTTTAGACGTTTACAAGAATCAACAGGCTTGCTCAAATTTTTTGCCGTTCTTAAAAGACAAAATCGATTCTCTAACGAAAGAATATCATTTCTACTTCCAAATTAAAGCACTTGCCATTAAAGACAAAATTACAGTAGGCAATGTTGAATTTACATTCTTTAGTGAAAACGAAATTGCAGATTTATATGCAAACGCCAAAGAATCAAATCCTGAAAGAACCTTTGAGGAGTTTAAAAGTATATACGATAACTTCTTCGGGGCAATCACAGCTTTTGTAAAGATTAAAGGAGTTTTAGAGAGAGCTAATGAAATCGCATTTCGGGAAGCCGAATTAGCTGTTGATGTATTAAAGTTGTTCTGTTGTTACTATTCGACAGAGAAATTAATTCAAATGTTTGAAATAGATTATAGATTTAATCACGGTAGTTCGACTCAATTTTTACAATTGCCAAATGGCGACATTAAAGATTCAATTATCCAAATAAAAAACTTAAGTGGTAACGTTCCTGTTCAATTAACAAATGACTTTATTAAAAATGCGAAAGCGGTGGGGTTAGACACGTTTTCCCAGTTTATTAAGGATAAAAAAGAGACTGAACTTTATTTTATTACTATTGATTTAATTAAGCAGCTTTCTACAATAATTTCTACTCACAATAATTACGAAAAAACTGTAAAATCAATTTCATTATTTGAGAGTTTCTGTGTCGCCAAAAATTCATCACAAGCAAAGGGAGAAACAATTCTTAAGCAAAAGATTATTCCGAAGCTATTTTCCAATAAAGACACTGTAACTCTTGTTGGGCTGATTAGAAAGCACTATGAAATTAGAGACAAGTATTTACACAACTATATTCAGTTGCCTTTAAACAAAAGGGAATTAGCTATCCTTTTAGAATATCAGAGATTTTTTATTTTGAAAATAATTGAACTAAACAAGCAATTCGTTTCGCTTGCTGATATTTTAGCATATTTTAGCATCCAATAATACAGTTAATAACAAGAATTTTCGTGTTATTTTATTTTACATAAAATATTTAAATTCTGTAGGTATTCGGTTACCATCACCCAGTTCAGAAATGATCTCTCCAATATTTCTCGAGAAGAAGAATGTTACTGGCTGACCGCTGGTAATTCCGCTGTGTTACAATTCATTCTCGTTAAACCTAAAAGTTCTTTACATGTATTATATACATCAACACCTCTGAAAACCTGTCTACTTATCCTGAATGCTTTGCCTGAACTTTTGGATCATGTCGGTAATATGTTTTGGGTATTTGCCCTCGAAGTATTCGAAAATAAGAGGATTACCGGTGAGGAAATGGCTGGTGAATTGAATCCATGTATCAACAGTAACAATACCGTTCATCTTAAAAAGCTTCTGTGATAATGTTTTGATATGAGTGGGTTCTTTTGAATTATAATTGAAATCAGCGTCACGCCTGGCGTAATATTCAGCTTCAGTGTAAAAATGAATAGCCCCGTCAAAATGCCTGAAATAACCCTTGTCAATATCATATTCCGCATGAACATATCTTACCGGATAATATTCCATGCCATTCTTTGTTATTTTTATGGCCTCGGTTTTAAATTCTTCTGCCTGAAAGCTCTTAATATTTTCTTTTATTGTCCATTTTATATCCAGCGAATAAGCATCTCTGAAAAAAAAGGAAACAAGCGATTCCCTTAGATCCGCAGGTGGCTTTACTTTCACGATGCCATTAGTTACTTCTTGAATATTTTGGTTAAATTTCGCACCAAACCAGGTGTCAAGTTCAATACAAGTTTTATTATCCACATTAATGCGGACTCTGTTTGGGTCTAAGGAAATATATTTCTCAATCTTTGAATCGTCAAGGTTCCAAAAGAACTCTACAAATCTTGGTGCATAGTTATTGATGTCATGTAACCCTCTCCTGAAATATGAATGAGCCATTAGCATAAAGTTGTTTCCATATAAATAGCCATTAACAAAGGATCGTCTTTCAAAATTTTGAAGAAGATTATTAAAAACAAATAATCCCTCCTTGTCGGCATGTAAGCTAAAGTGTAAATGGCTTATTATATCGGGATAAGTTGCGATTATACCAACTGTCTGTTGGTATTTAAAATTATCGTTAGTCAGAATGACTCCTTTTTTGGACATGAACTCCTTAAAGGAATTTATTTGATCAGCATGATTGGCAAGTTCTTCTTTTTCTTCTTCATGGAGACTGGCGAGGTATTTCTTTTGAAAATCGGTTAAATCACTCATTGTTCAATTCATGGATTTTTAAAATTGACAAAAAAAATTATCATTAATTAAATTCAAACTCATGTCCATCTTTAAATGAGACAATTGTTTTGATACCTGAATTGATTAGTTCGGTAACAAGATTGAAAGGCTTTTTTGCATTAACACCCTGAAATGCAATAAACACATTTGTCCCTTCATAAAAAGTAATTCGTAAAGCAATTAACCCAAATTCATCTGGTTCAAGAAATTCATACCGAAAGATCTGGGGATTTGCACCTTCTGCTTTTGATTTATTTGGTTCCATTTCAAACCGCTTTCTGCATAGTAATTTATACTTTTCAAATGCTTCGTTATCATAAGTGAGGAAGTCCATTAGAATCTGACACTCAGCCTTGAAGGCTTTGTCGAACTTATGATAATATAATCCATAGGCTATGTGCAGAAAGCAGTAGCGCAATCTATCAAAATCAGGCTTGCTACTAAAACTGGGAAGATATCTCCTTTTATATTTTTAATTACTTCTTCTTTAGAGTCTCTTATTAATATATGAACAAAATCTTCACCTTGTCGGGCCAGAGCTCTCTTCACTTTAGTTACGTTATGAAAAAACCCAATTACATTATTGCCAACTATTCCGGCGAGGCAAGCCATTAAAAATTCATCATCCTTAGATTTTTTTGAATTGTGCAGCTCACACGATGGAACCGTGACTAGGTTATTCCTAAAAATAGAAGTCTTGATGTCTTTCTCTTCCGGAAATAAACAAACCGGGGGCACATGCTCCTTTGAAGTAGCAATCTGGCTACACATGTAACACGATATAGATTTCTTGTTTTTCCCCATTTTTTCAAATTTACACCACGTTTTATAGAACTTATATCTTTTTGTAAATTTGATATATTAATGCGTTAAGTATGTTTGAAAAAATACTGCAGGAACTCCAAGAATTAGAAGGAGTGAAACATTTTTCTATTCCTATTCATCCTGATAAGGATGGATATATTGATAAAGAATGTCCAGATGAAAAGTGTATGTTTCAATTCAAAGTTCATGATGAAGATTGGTCAGCACTTTTTGATAATGAAAAAGTTTTCTGCCCCATGTGCAGGCATGAAGCAAATTCCAAGTCATGGTTTACCACCGAACAAAAAAATCAGGGACAACGGAAAATTCGAAGACATATTATTGCTCGCATTAATAATGCATTACATGAAGATACTGCAAATTTTAATGCGGAGCAACAAGACCATTCATTCTTTAAAATGTCCTTGAGATTTACAGGAAGCCACGGGCCTGACTATATCCTTCCATTACTTTCGAAGGAGGAAATGGAATTAAAAATCCAGTGCCAGAAATGTAATGCGCGTTATGCTGTCATAGGAAGTGCATTTTTTTGCCCTTGCTGTGGACATAACTCTATTGAAGAAACATTTGCGAATGCAATAAAAAAAATTGAATCAAAGATTAACAATCTCAACATAGTTAAGGAAGCATTAGTTAAATCTGTTGGTAAAGATGCCGCCGAAATTACGTGTCGGTCATTAATAGAAACAGGTTTGAATGATTGTGTTGTTGCTTTTCAACGATACAATGAAGCAGCGTTCCTGAAAAGAGAAACAGGAATAAAGGTTCGGCGAAATGCTTTTCAAAATCTTGAAGCGGGTGCGGCACTTTGGTTGCAGGCAATTGATAAAACATATTCAGATTGGGTTACTTCTTCTGAATTGCATGACCTGAGAGTTTTTTTCCAAAAGAGACATTTATTGGCACATACCGAAGGAATAGTTGATTCAAAATATGTGGTAGATTCTCGAGATAGTTCCTATAAGGCAGGACAACGGATTGTTGTAAAGAGTGATGATGTTATTCATTGCCTTAAAATTGTTAAAAAAATTATTGCAGTTTTGAGAAATTGATTTCCCGATGTCGCCAACCTCATGAATTATCATACTCTTTTGGCGTTGAATACGGATGTTCCGCCGATATAAAAAACCTTGCGAGATTCATTTAATTTAGATTAATTTGGTTCCACTATTTTACAGCAAAATTTATTATTTTTGTTTTAATGATTTGCAATTACTGTATTAAATCAAACTTAGTGAGTAATTCGTAGAGTAGCAATTTTGAATTGTTTATAACTTATTGATTAATAAAGGTATTTTGGATTAGGTTCGAGTCCCGTCCGGTCCGCACAAAGCCCTCTTAAAAAAGGGCTTTTTTTTGCTTATGGCCTTTTTCGTTAATATCATTCAAAGCGAACTTGATAGATGGTACTATAAAGGATTTTCTCAAAATCCCTTTGCCATTAACGGTGCTCCTTTCAAATGGTCAACTTGTGTTTCGAGAGACTTGGCTGCGACAAACGACCAAAAAACTCTTTCCATTTTTTTGCTATGAAAGGGCTTTTTTTTCAATGCTCCCCAATACAATCAGGTATTGAGCCAGCATGTACGAAGCCATTATAATCAACCCTGCATTGGGCAACGGCAGTACGAATTTATTATATGCAAGCATACTATCAGAAAACAGAAATAATACCGCACCGTAAAAAATCATTTCAAAACTAAAACGATTCACACGGCCAAAGCGGCTCACAGCCATCATTGCCATCAGTGAAATAACGATTGCATAAATCAAAACCGGAATTTGCAAGACGCCCAAATGTGGCCTCATATAAATAAATAAGCCTGCACAGAATGCAGTAAAAACAATGATTGCCCAAATAAGAAATGGATTTTTTTGCACAGGCTCTGATTTAAAATCCAGGACGAAAGCCCTGATGTAAAAGACATGACAAAGAAGAAAGGCGATCAATCCAAAAATAAAAAAAGATGAATTCGCTTGTTGCATCATCAATAAAACATCGCCTGCCCATGCAAAAACCAACCCTATAAAAATGCTTTTATGAAATAGAGTTGAAAGCCTGGAAGAGAGGTAAATCCATACCAGCAGAACGATTACTATCAAAGGTTTTGAAAAGGTGCGCACTGTGTGATCGTCCATATATTCAGCATAAAGCTGGGTAAGAAAAACAATAAAATAAATGAAAGAAAACAGTTTAGTTTTTGGATGCATCCGTATTCATTTTCTGTAAACGATAAAACCAAATTAAGGAAATGAAAAGCAACATTACAAAAGCAATTTTATACCCGATAGCAAATCCAAAAAACAAAATAAGCAAAACACCAATCATTAGCCTCAGGTATTCCAGTTTGACCTGCCATTTCTTCTGTTCAAAAAGCCCGCCACAACTTAATAGCGTAAGAAGTACGAATACTGTTCCTGATATTAACTGCGGCCAATCTAACTTGTGATACAAAAACAGGATAGCTGATCCGGCAAACAAAGCAGTAATAAATTGAATTAAAATATATCCTGTAATGTTTGAATTGTACGTCGGGTTATATTTTCGGAATTTGTCCTTATCTATTTGGGGTGCATATTGCATACCACCCATATATTCCGGAAACCAACCGGGCGGTTTAATAAAAACTTTTATTTTATCGCCGATACCTTTTGCTTTCCGCGCTGTTCTGATAAGATCATCCCAATAGTGAACATTTGCCCACAGAGGGTTCCAGCTTGCTAATGGTTTGGTGGTTCCATAATAAACCTCCTCTTCCTCTTTCTGAAATGTACCAAACAAGCGGTCCCAAATGATCAGCGTTCCTGCGTGATTTTTATCTATATACTTTGGATTAGATCCATGATGAACCCTGTGATGCGAAGGCGTATTGAAAACATATTCGAGGAAGCCCATACTTTTAATTGTCCTGGTATGAATCCAAAACTGGTATAATGTATTGAACGCGCTAATCGTCAAAAACATCAAAGGTTGAAATCCCATAAAGGCCAATGGCAAATAAAATATCCAGCTAAACCAGCCCTGGAACCATGATTGGCGCAATGCAACCGTCAAATTATATTCTTCAGATTGATGATGTACGATGTGTGCTGCCCATAGCATATTTACCTGGTGGCTGGTACGATGAAACCAGTAATAAAAAAAATCTACCCCAAGAAATAAAAAGAGCCAAACCCAAATACTATTTGGCAAATCCAAGAAACGCCAGTGTTCATAGATATATTTATATCCAAAAAACAAACCCGTTTTCATAAAAATACCGGTAAGCTGCTGGCCTATTCCTTGGCTTAAGTTAGAAATACTGTCGTTGAGACGGTAATAAGCCAGATTTTTATAAAGGCTATAAGCCAATTCAATACCAATCAGAATAAAAAAAACAGGAACAGACAGCGCGATGTAATCCACTTTCATTATCCTAAAATTAGATTATGCAAGTTAATGAAATGACGTTATGTGTGGTGGATTCTCTGTTTAATTGCGATACGATCCCTTGTTCTCAAGACATAGTTCTAAATACATAACTACAAGGTATCCGGAAATTTTACAAAAGCAGTTTTATCCACAAGGGCAAGCGTGCGGTACCAAAGCCGCAAAGTGATGTCACTAATGGATAAAACGGGCATCTGAAAAACAATATTTGATAACAAAAATCAAAGTTTTATTTTTATTAAAAAAGTTGCGTTAGAAACTTGAATCCGCCAAATAACCCGACTATGCAAAAAAACAAATGAAAATTAAAACATCAATTTCCACATAACTTTTTTCCTTTTGTTTTATCTTTTGCAATGCACAGCAGAAAGATTATAAATCTTTTCTGGACACATTCTTTTTGCACGCAGAAAATAGTTTCAAAAATATTGCAGAAGAACCAAACGATTCCAGTGCTTTTAGCCCGTGCAAACTAAAAGCTGATGTTGGCGAATTAAAAATCGGGCGATATCTATACACTGCTACGCTGAACTGGATAATACCTTTAGCACAAAGCAAAAAAATACAAACCGATGTGCAGGAATATATCCGTACAAATTTTTTGGGCAAACCTGCTTACCAGGTAGTGAGCGATGGCACGGAAGAAGAAGGCTACAAAACCAATGATGTGTATGTTTCAAAAGAAAACGAGAAGCCATTCGCTTTTTTCAAAACCATTTATTATAAAGCAAAGAATGAACCCGAAAAAAGCAACTTCACCATAATCGTTTACGGAAAATGAATATTAAAAATAAGATGAAAAAATTATTGAATTTTTTAGCATTTTGGAGCATCGCTTCAGTAGCCTCGGCTCAATGTATTAGTGGTGACTGCAACAATGGCTTCGGTATGTACAAAGGCGACGACTATGTGTACGAAGGACAGTTTAAAAACGCAATGCCACATGGAAGAGGACGAATAATAAAAGAAAAAGGCGATTTGTATGAAGGGGGCTTTGAATATGGAATGTACAATGGGATAGGCACTTTATTTGGGGCAGACAGTAGCACTTATAAAGGCAGTTTTCACCAGGGCATAAAACAGGGAAAGGGAAAAATAACCTACGCAGACGGTAAACAATATGAAGGCTTGTTTAGCAATAACCGGCCCATCACAACAATACCGGTGGTTCATCAATTGAATTTCTTTTCAGGAGAATTAGAATTTACTACCGTAGCAAATATAGAGAACGTACAACAAAAAATAAATACAGATAATGGCGATTTTGACTTGAATAACGGCATGTGGTTACCGTCGGACAAAAAAACCGTTTTTAAAATAAAGGACCAAGCTGGTTATTATTATGGGAACAGGTATTATTACAGCAAAAACGGAAACACTTATGAAGACAAAAAAATACCTTATCCTACATTAGAAAAAAAAGTAGCATCGTGTAATTTATTATATTTAACCAATCTCGAAGACGACAATAATTACATTGCTTCTTATTTGGTGAGTTTAAAACCTAAACACAAAAAGGACTATGAACCTCACCGTGAGGTGCGTATATACAGGATAAATAAATTGGCCGGGACAACAGAAGAAATAAACCGGTTTGAAACATTAAATGGAGGTTGGGCAGGATATGATGATTACGGAGAATCTATTCAGTCTAATACAGGTGTCAGTTTTTTATTACCCCGATGGGGTATCGTATACAGCAATTATGGATAAAACGATGTACAGCTGGAAAGTTCTGAAATTGATAACATCTCTTCAAAAGAAGCTCTGAAGGAAGGAAGCAAGCATTGGTTTTCGGAAAATGGCGACACCCTGTACAGGTTAGATAAGGGTCTGCGACTCACTGCATTTGATGCCCACACCGGAAAAATAATACGCACAAAACGGTACAGCAATAATCATTTCAATACTGAAGACGGTGGTTATAATAAAATTCAAGCTATAATTGGCTTTTCTGAAAAAACAATGAAATATGTAGTAATAGATGGCATGTATCTTAACTATATAGATCCTACCGGAAAGGCAGACTATGGTTACAACAAGATGGTATTGTTAGATTTAAATGACCCCGATTATATGCTGCCCTTACAAGACCCTACCTATACCAGGGAATATTATGATGCTGTTTCAAGAAAACAAGAAAATGCATACGCCCGCTATAAAGCCTTTCAAGATGCCGAGAGACAAAAAATACTCGACAAATTCCGATCGTCCAGAAACAATATTGCCACCCTTTCCTCAGATTTGGACGAATCTGAAAACACAGCCAACAGGAAAACAAGAAAAGGTATAAGCAGAGAAGATATGGACAAGATTATTAAATCTAATTCATCATCATCATCCGGCGAATCGGGTTGGGACAAATATTTCAGAGAAAGGGAAAGGCAGTTGGAAAAAGAATACAAAATGAAAAACGATGGATACTGAGGCTACTAAATCTACGAAACAGAAAAAAAGGAATCGCTAATAACTAAGATTTCGTTTTGCCCAACGGGCAAGAAATGCTCCCGAATGCTTTCGGGAGAACGAACCCGGGCTTCGGTTCTTATGGACTTTTCGTGCGATTTTTTTAAGGTATCAATGCAGGCAGGACTTCCACACAGCGTTTCATGCTATAAATGTTTATAGCTAAATCATAACTTCCCTTACCCGTTCTACTATACACCAGGCACATTTTATTTTTCCAATAAATATTTTTTTGGTGGCCCACGCTTGCCAAATACTTCAATGGTTACTAATGTTCCGGTTTTGCAACAAGGGCATTTCCTGAGTACTATTTTTAGTTTTATTTCCGGCCGCTGCATATACAATGCTTTTTGCAACACTTTTAGTTTTCCCCGATTCCAATGGCTACTCAATATGCCGTAGTGCCGGCTGCGTACAAAACGATGGGGCAATATGTGCTGCACAAACCTGTGGGTAAATTCTTCATTGCTTAACAACATCGTTTTTGGTCTCTGCCGAGTTGCCAGCGCGGGACTCTGCGTCTATAGTATCTACCGATAGATCTTCTTCGAGAGCCTAGGCTAAAGGCGAGTTATTTTAAAACTTCCAACCTTTTCTTTTTTATTCCAACCAATTCCCCTACATTTGCAATCCCAAAAAAGTTCTTTATAAAATCCCTGCTACGATTAATTATCAGAAATGGGGAAAGACTGGGAGTCTGCCTTCCTAAAAAGGGGAGAACGACGTTAACACCAAAAAATTAAAACATGGCAAAAGAAATTACAGGCTATGTCAAGCTCCAATGTAAGGGCGGACAAGCCAATCCAGCGCCGCCAATAGGCCCTGCGCTCGGTTCAAAAGGTATCAATATCATGGAATTCTGCAAGCAGTTCAATGCACGAACCCAGGATAAACAAGGAAAAGTACTTCCCGTTCTCATTACAGTTTATGGCGATAAATCTTTCGATTTTATCATCAAAACCCCGCCCGCAGCAGTGCAGCTAAAAGATGCAGCTAAAATACAATCGGGCAGCAAAGAACCCAACAGAAACAAGGTGGGCAAAGTATCCTGGAGTCAGGTAGAAGAAATAGCAAAAGACAAAATGGAAGACCTGAACGCCTTTAGCCTCAACAGCGCCATGAAAATGGTAGCCGGTACGGCAAGAAGCATGGGGCTTACCGTAGATGGAAAAGCACCCTGGGAAAACTAAATTGTAAAGAACTTCCCGCTTAGGCAGGATAAAAACTTTTGAAAATGATTACTAAAAAAAGAAAAGAAGCCAACGCTAAAATAGATGTAAACAAAGCCTACTCTTTAAAGGAGGCATCTGCATTGGTAAAAGATATAAATACTACCAAATTTGATAGTTCTGTAGATCTACACATCAGGCTGGGCGTAGATCCTAAAAAAGCTGACCAGGCCGTAAGAGGCACTGTATCGCTGCCACATGGTACCGGCAAAACCAAAAAAGTATTAGTGCTTTGCACGCCCGACAAAGAGCAGGCTGCCAAGGATGCCGGCGCCGATTTTGTAGGCCTTGATGAATTTATTACCAAGATAGAAGGCGGATGGACCGATGTAGATGTAATCATTGCTACGCCATCGGTAATGCCTAAAATAGGGCGCCTTGGTAAAGTATTAGGACCAAGAAACCTAATGCCCAATCCTAAAACCGGAACCGTAACCAACGATGTAGCTGCTGCGGTAAACGATGTAAAGGGCGGTAAAATAGCCTTTAAGGTAGATAAGGTAGGTATCGTTCACGCCTCTATAGGCCGTGTAAGTTTTTCGCCTGATAAAATAGAAGCTAATAGCCAGGAATTGATTAATGCAATTATCAAGTTAAAACCTGCCACTTCTAAAGGCACTTATTTAAAAGGCTTGAGCATGGCTAGCACCATGAGCCCCGGAATATTAATAGATGCCAAATCAGTACAAAACTAAAAAAACATCCGCTTCGCTCCCCAAGAGTAAAGCATCAAAAATAATAGTATGAACAAAGATCAGAAACAAGAAGTGATAGAAACTTTGAAAGGCAAATTTTCTCAGTATTCTAATTTCTATATTACCGATACAGAGCAGCTTTCAGTAGCACAGATCAATACATTGCGCAAGCATTGTTTTGATAAAAAGGTAGAAATGAAAGTAGCCAAAAACACTTTGATTAAAAAAGCAATGGAAAGCCTGGATAGCGAAAAATATTCAGGAGTGTACGATTCTTTGCACAAAGTGACCGCACTAATGTTTACCGAAAATCCCAAAGACCCTGCGGTAATCATCAGCAGCTTCCGCAAATCAATGAATGGTGAAAGGCCGGTACTTAAAGCCGCTTTTCTAAACGGAGATGTGTTTGTTGGCGATAATCAATTGGTAAATCTTACTAAGATTAAAACCAAAAATGAATTGATTGGCGAAGTAATCGGATTGCTAATGTCGCCAATACAACGTGTGATAGGTGCATTGCAAAACAGGCCGGAAACAGCTACAGCAGAAGCACCAAAGGCAGAGGCCACTAGCGAAGCAGCAGCATCTGGTAATGAGCAGCCCACTGCTTAAAAAAGTATTTTTATTGGGTAAACCAATTTGAATAAATAAACAATTTTTTTAAAAACAAATCCGCCGGACCTTATATTAGGTATGAAGGCGGAAAAAATTAAATCAAAAACAATGGCAGACGTAAAAGCATTAGCTGAAAACTTAGTAGGCTTAACAGTAAAAGAAGTTCAGGAATTAGCTGAATTTTTAAAATCAGAATACGGTATCGAACCAGCAGCAGCTACAGTAGTAGCAAGCGCAGATGGCGGTGGCGGAGCAGCAGCAGCAGAAGAGAAAACATCTTTTGATGTAATCCTTAAAGCGGCTGGTGGTAATAAATTAGGTGTGGTGAAGATCGTGAAAGAATTGACTGGTCTTGGATTGAAAGAAGCTAAAGACCTTGTAGATGGTGCACCAAAACCAATTAAAGAAGGCGTGGACAAAGCCACAGCAGAAGAAATTAAGGCTAAGCTAACTGAAGCAGGTGCAGAAGTAGAAGTAGCTTAATTTTTTAAAAATGTATATTCAGAGCCCTGGGATTCCCGGGGTTTTTTTGTATAACATCTTTTGTAAAAATGATATCTGTATTACATTGGTATTACCATCCGGCATATTTGCCAAGGCAAAGCATTTGAAAAACGTCAGCCGAATATATGCGCAAAGATGAAAGTGGTACAAATCCTAAATATCTTCCATCAGACGTGCTTTTGCAAATATGTTTGTAGTGTACTGTTTCGTTCAATTATATTAGCCCTTTTGCTTTATTCAGGTCTGTTTCATCTATTGTCATAGGAAGTGAAGGCAAATGAAATACCGTATTTATTCCACCATTAACTAAAATCGCCCATGCTACATCTTCTTTTTCACGCAAATTTGGTCGTAAACAAAAAACGTCAGAACCGGAAAGCATAAAATACATTGCTAAACTTTTCAGATGAGAACGTGGGCGAATGTCAATACCAAAATATTGTGGCATTGGTAAATTAGACTCTGAAAATGCTTGTTTAAAACAGTCAACAAATGCCATAAACATATTTGTAGCACCGTTACCAAACCGGCTATCATACGCTCTTCCGAAAGATTTTTCCGATGCCTTTTCGTTGTCAGAAGGAAATATAAAGTGAGAAACACCGGTTTCCCAAAGCCCGTTGTTTCGTTGTCTTAGATAGGGTGAAGCAAGGTATGCACCGGAAAATCCTAATTTGATATATCTACAATATGCATCCATTATCATTATGTGGTGCATCTGAAAATTTATATGAGCTTGTTTTTCTTCTACTTCTATTGGTTGTTGTTTTAAGCAATACACTTCTTTTTCGCCACACTGCATTACAATTCCAAAGTCTGCACCATGGAATGTTTGCTTAAATGGAAATACTCCGAAGGTTAGTAAGCTTTGTAACCGTTCCAAAGTTGGCGTGTCAGGTTTTTGAATATCTATTGAACCTCGTGATGTTTGAATTAATGCCATTGTATTTTCTTAGTATTATAAGGTTGAAAGTGTTCGCCTGAAAGTAGCACACAACTTCTATTTTACTTTTTTAAACATCATAATATATCCGCAAAGATTTTTCGAATGCTTTTTTTGAGCCACCTGAACGGGCTTTATTACATGATATTCACTTTGCTTTGGAATATAGGAAAAATTGAAAATATTACTCGCCATATCTTGTCCGTAATGCTTTTGATAAATTACCTGCCGTTCATTATAATCATACATTCTCATTTCGTACAATTTACAGTCCATCGTACCTATAAACACGAATTGATACCAGCTTCCCTGTGTAAGCGGTACAATCACAGGCATTTCATATTCACTCTCCATGGTCATTGAGGCTTCTTTGACCAGAATGAATCCATCTTTTGCAAGGTTTACTTTTATGCTGTCGGCTTGTTGACGCATTACCGAATCAAAGCATGGTGCCTGCCGTATTCTATCCTGGCCCATTGCTGAATGGCATGTAATAGTGACCAATAAGATCAGCAATAGGGTTTTCAATAGGGTAGATTTAAAACAATCCAGCAACTAAGAGCTATTATTATAAATAAAACTTCGCAGAGAAAATACATACCATTACTCTCTAGGGAAATGAATCCACTTGCTTTAAACGTTGTAGAAGGAGCCTATATTGTTTTTAAAAAATATTTTGATGTATTTTATTTCATCTTCTTTTTTCTATATTTTAGTTCTTAATAAACTTTTCCGAGTACCATGTATTTCCATCAAACACCTGAAGGGTATAAACATCCGGCGTAAGGAGTGAAATATTTACCGAGGCACTTTTAGTGCCTACTTTATATTGATTATTTTGTTTAATGTTACCCATTTTATCAATAATGCGAATTTTTTGAAAAGAATGCTGAATAATATTGGTTTTATTATTTTGAACAAATGATACATTCATATTTGTCTTTGCAGGGTTAGGCGCGATTATTATTATTAATGGTTGAATGCCGCACGAAGTAGTAGTGGTGCATTTAAACCGATAATTTTTAGTGGTAATTCCACATGAATTGGTAACTGATAAACCGAGGACGATAATTTGTCCCACCTCAGAGAAGCTACAAAAAACATTATCACCTGATTGAATCCAGTAAACATCTCCGCCAGTGGGGCCTGACCATTGAACATTCGTAGCTCCAGGTGCAAAAATGTTTGTTTCGAAGGCAACGCATGCCGCATTAAAAGTTGTTAAATCCAAATGGCCCATCGGAACCATTATTTCACTGCTGTTTGTGGGTGAGTTGTAGGTGCCTGTCGGAGGTAATGGACCTACGGTAATATTTGATTTGTCAATCGCAATTGGAGAACCACATGCATTAGAAACAGTTGCAGTAAGCGACATGATACCATTCGCTGTTTTAGTAAGTGATGGTGCAATACAAGGGTTGCAGCTAAAATTTACCAGGTCTGGTATAGCACTCCAGGTAACAATTGCACCGGCGGGTAAATTGGTGATGGTGTAAGGGTTAGATGTTCCACAAATAGTATTATCTCCCGATATAGAAAGATCAGGTGCACAAATTTTTAAACAATTATAACTTGCATCTTGTTTTTGCAATAACCAATTAGAATTATCGACGGAATAGGAAACATGCAATTGATTAACTTGAGGAGCATAATAATCAGAAACCTGAGAGGGGTTTAAGCAGTTTACATTACTGCAAAAATTTGTAAACAAATTGGATTGTGGATTTGTGATTGCCAACGAACTTACTGTAGGTACGAAGCAGAAATTTGGTTGGGTTATTACTGTACTAATGTACCCCTGAAAAAAAGCCGGTAAATTTGCCTGAATCTGAGAAGGATCAAACCCAAATTGCGTAAGGCTATATTCACCACCAGGAGCATTATCCAGAGGTAACATATCACTTGTTGAATTTATATGAGCGCTTATGAAATAATTCTTGACATTGATAAGACCTAATACTGTTTTTGTGCTATATACATCACCAGTATAAATTCTTGAAGTTCCACTTACTGGCACACTATTCAAGCTGAAATCCATTCCGATTGAATTTTTGGTTGAAAATAATGCCAAAGGGAATTGCCAGATCATAGCATAACCATTTAATATAGGATGCCCTGGACCCCCCGTTAATACTGTTGTAGGTGCTAAGATTCCACCAATAGAAAGTATGAATGATCTCCATAATGATCCTAAATAACTCATTGGTCTGTTTCCGGATATCTGTGCGATATTACTATTGTCAGCATAGATTTTTGTTCCGTTACATGCGCCGTTAGAAAGCGTTATGTTTCGGCAATTTAACGGCCAGCCCATAATGTTCAGTTCATTCATGAAGGAATTATGTACACTATTATCAGTGCTTAAAGTTTGGGAAAAACCATTTAATATGTATCGCTGAATAAGCATTTGTTTTGCTGCTGGTGAATTAAATAAAGCCAATCCATCTACTGCTGAAGGAACTAAATCAGTATAGCTGATTTGAAAAAATGGAAAACTTCCCGAACCCTGAACATTAATAATTTTCCACGGTGCTAAATGTTGAACTGCTACCTGAGCCGCGACTGGTACATTAGCTCCCCAATAGGGCACATCGTGGCTTATAAATAATCTTGTCTGGTGTGGAATACTATTAATCTCCATATCCCGCAAAGCGTACCTGGTAATTAAACCACCCATACTGAAACCAAGTATTACATTTTGCTCTACGCTGCCGTTTAATGCTTTTTTCGCATTTACATATTGTATTAAAGCCTCCAGCAAATAAGCATTTCGTTGTATATAATCTGTTCCACTCTTCCAGTGCAAATAAATTAAATCATAAGAATCTACATTGTCTAATCCGCTTGTTCCATTTAATGGAATTGAGTGAGAATAGTAACTTGGATAACCATAATTAATGTCAAAAGTTATTCTCTCTAGATAATTTTGTACTCCTAAATATGTAAAACTTCCATCCGGGTCAAAACCATCTACAATAATCAATGGCTTTTTAATTTTGCCGGTGTTATTATTAACTGACAAGTCAACGGTATAATCTCCCTCGCCAAGTACACCCATATAAGCTTTGGTAGCAGTTATAGGTTGTGGAACATACGGATAATTTGTGCCAAAAATAAAAGGCTCTGCATAATAAGGAGGGCCTGTGCCTTTAAAAGGAGAGGCAAAATTATTTTTGTTATAAGCCAAGGCTCCATTGGAGGATGCATAAATGGTAAGTTTAGTATGGCTCAGTTTCACAGTAGCGTCCGTATAGGTAATTTTCACATTCACCGTATAAAAACCACTGGTGTCATAAGTGACGTTTAGCGGTACATTTAGCGATGCAGTTTGGTATGTGCCCGTACCTTTCGGATCCACCTGGATGCTGCTGATTGTTTTGCCGGTATTGCCAAAAAATAATGATGAGCTGAATAATATCTGATTGGCACCGGTGAAGGCTGCCTGCTGCAATGGTGCCGATGCAAATAAGTCATTATTCATGTATGGGCTTTGCGGCCTGCCTGCTACATCAAATAACTGTCCATTGGTAACCTGAATTAAATTGCTGGTGACTGCATTGGGCACAAAACTTTGGTAGTTATAAAATAACGTAACAAAATTGATGGGCGTTGCCGTTTGCGATCTTGAAGTAAATAGCCGGTTGAGCGTATCCAGTGCAAGGAAGCTTCCATTGGAATTAATATGATCACTATAAAGGCTTGCATAAAGCAACCTCCATTCATCAAGGCTAACATAATTGCTGTCGTTCAAAGCAGATCCAGAATAGTTATCTAGATTTAAAAAATCTATACCGTAATCACGCAATAGTCCTGTTGTAACAAGGCTTGTGTTTACGTTATAATAAATCCAGTTCATCTTTCCATAATACTGGGTAGTATCATATCCATTAGTTTGGGAGAAGGATAGATTGACGGATAGTAGCATAATAATGCTTAGAATAATAGTTTTAGAATTTTTCATAAAGAAGAGTTTAGTTGATTAACGATATATGATGTCAAACCGTCCATCGGTTACTCGCAAACTATCGCAACTTTCTATCGGAATGACACAACTGAATGAGCCCGAAACAATTTTTTTTGAATTGTCTAGTTTCGTTAGTTGAATGATTCCGCTAGTTGCATTTTTTTGAGTAATATTATAATTGATCCCTAAACAGCTTGAGTCCGCTATTAATTTAATTGATTGATTGACACTGTCAATATAATAGAGTTCACCTTGGATCAATGACCTATTAATTTGTACCAAAAGAGTCCAGCTAACATTTCCTGACATAGAGCCGCCAACAAATAACGTATCTGAAATAATTTGTGCTCCAACAAGCAGGGGATAAGATTGTTTACCGTTTGCAATAAAATTGACATTATTCAATCTACATGCAAAAGTATTAGCTCCGGTTTGTGTTGCATTTGGCAATCCATAAGGGTTATCTGGTGGAGGGGTTTTATTTTTATGGCATTCCGCAAAACAAAAACATAAAAATAAAAAGACGCCTAATGGTATTGTTTGTATTTTTTTCATAGCAAGAAATTTTAAAAAATAAAATAGATTAAAATCCCAAGAAACTTGATAGGTATCGCAACGTAATTTAACACTTCCTTAAGCACGCTTAATGTTAATTAACATGAATAAATATAAATAATAGACAAAAAAGCTTGTAGCTAATTGTCTTCAAGAGTCAAATGAATTTATTCCGCCAGAATACTTCTTGCCATATCCCCATTACCCTCAAAACCTACTTTATGAAAAAGCTTATTTTTTTTCTTCCGCTCGTATTGCTATTTTTTGTTACCTGTAAAAAAGATAAGGCAAAAGATAAAACTGTTAGTGAGTTCCTCGTCGGAAACTGGACTGTTGTTGCATTTGGCGAGGATAGCAATAATGATTTTATATTACAAGACAGCGAGAAATCGCCTATTCCTGCGGCTTCTTCCCTCGTAGAAACTTTTAATGCAGACGGCACAGGAACAATTACTGCGACCGCTGCAGGAAACCCACCTTCTCCCATTATCTGGAGCGCACAAAATAATTCTACTACCCTCACAATTAATGACGGTACGAATACAACCCTTGTAACGCTCCTGAAAATTAATGAACTCGAATTATCAGGCTATGATGCGTCTATGAACCCGCACCAGATTTTTATTTTGAATAAATAGAAGCGGGAAAAGTTTTGCCGTTTTAAGATTTCTCTTTTAATAAATAATTGCCATTAGCCTGTGCCAGGCATGTAAGTGAAAGCTCATTTATACAAACATTCGGCGGAGTGGTAGCACAATAAATGATTGCATCGGCAATATCATTTGCAGTGAGAGGCTCAAACCCGGCATAAGTTTGAGCCGCTTTTGCCTCATCACCTTTAAAACGCACTTTTGCGAATTCGGTTTCTGCAGCGCCTGGTTTTATATTGGTAACTTTTATGTGATGCGGCAATAAGTCTATACGCATGGAGCGGCTAATGGCATCAACAGCTGCTTTTGAAGCGCAGTAAATATTTCCCCGTTCGTACATGTCATCACCTGCGATGGAGCCGATGTTGATAATATGTCCTGATTTTTTTCTGATCATTTCCGGCAGAATTGCTTTGGTTACATAAAGTAGGCCATTCACATTTGTATTCATCATATTTTCCCAGTCTTCAATATTGCCTTCGTCTATGAGATCACGGCCGGCGGCGAGGCCAGCATTGTTGATGAGAATATCCACCTGCTTCCATTCATCTTTTAAGGAAGATATAGATTCGAAAACTGAATTTTGATCTCTTACATCAAAAACACTGGTGATAACTGCTACCGGGTAGAGTGCAATTATTTTATTTTTCAATTCTTCCAAAAGATCTTTTCTCCTTCCATTTAGGATTAAATCAAATCCTTTCTCGGCAAACAAGATAGCTGTAGCCCGCCCAATGCCCGAGGATGCACCGGTAATTAAAACTTTTTTATTCATATTTTTTATTATGATCAACGAACCAACATGACACTACCTTTTTGAGATAGCTTATTGTTTTCAAAATCTATGGCTTCTACAGTCCATACAAAAATGTCAGCATCTAATGCCTTTCCTTTAAAGGTGCCATCCCAACCGTTGACTGGGTCTTTAGTGCTGAATACAATTTGACCAAACCGGTTATAAACGGTAAATCCTAAAAATGTTTTTATACCTAAGGGTATTGCTTTCAACACATCATTCAGTCCATCCCCATTAGGGGTAAAGGCATTGGGTACATAAATGCCAGCCTTTACTTTATACACAGTTATATTTATTGTGTCTGTAGCTTTACAATCTGCATCGTTACTTGCTGTTAAAATGTACTGTTGGCTTTCCTTTAAAATGGCTACCGGGTTGGAAATTTTGGGATTACTTAGTCCTGTGGCAGGCGACCATACATAATGATTGCCACCTGATCCATTTAATTGTAAGGGTTGATAAATAACAATGGAAGTATCCTTGCCTGCATTGGCTACAACCTTAGGATATACTTTGATGAATACAGTATCTTTTACCGCTTTAGGGCACCCCTTATTATCCCTCACAGACACGATATAATTCATGTCGTGATCTGGATGGGCAATCGGATTGGAAATTGTAGAATCAGAAAGAAAATCACCCGGCGTCCATAAATAATTATTTCCACCTGTCGCGTTTAACTGTGTGCTGGAATCAAAACAGAGCGCCTGGTCTTTACCTGCATACGCCACTGGGTATGGAACCACTTTTACTAATACATCATCAGTACTTTGGCAGGTGCCGATGTTGCCAATTACTTTATAGGTGGTATTTACTAATGGTGTGGCCACCGGCCGCTTAATTGTATCATTGTTTAAGGTGTTTGATGGTGTCCATAAATAATGCAGTGCATCGCTCGTGGTGTTCAGTACTATCGCATCTCCTTTGCAAATGGTAGTGTCATTACCTGCATTTACTGAAACAAATTGTTTCACTGTAACCCTTACTGAATCGGTGTTTACGCATTTATAAATATCTGTTACCTGTAAATGGTAAGTGGTATTCATTTGAGGGCTTACCTTAGGGTTAGCTATTAGTGTGTTGCTGATATTATAGACAGGCGTCCAATTAAAAGTATTTGTATTAGTAGCAGAAGAGCTTAACTGCAAAGTGTCAATAGAACAAACCAAGGTGTCATTTGTAATTTTTATTACCGGCAATTCTCTTTTTAAAACTAGTACTGTATCTTCTCTGCGTTTACTACAGCCTGTTACCCCTACTGATACTATGTAATTTGTGGTAGTGGCAGGATTCGCTACTGGATTAGCAATATTTATATTACTTAATCCTGCAGAGGGGCGCCATTGATAATTATCGCCACCAGAAGCATTTAAAGTAACAGAATTATTCTTGCAAAATGCAGTATCCGATCCGGCATTAGGCACAGCTAATTTTTTTACATTGACTGTAGTGCTTGAGTTAGCAAAACAATGTTTGCCCCATTGTGCTTGTAGGAAATAGGTGGCATTATTCTTTGGATACACATATACTGATGGGCCAGACAAAGCAGAAATAAATGTAGTAGGCAACCATGTTAATACCACAGGAGAATGATTAGCCCCACCATTCAGAGAAACGGTATCTTCTTCACATATATTCTGAGAAGAGGCAGTAATATTAGCAGCCAGATCAAACGAAGGTCTAAGCAAAACGGTATCTGTAGTTTTACATCCGCCTGCATCCACTGTTACTGTAAATTTTGTGGTAGTGTTTGGAAATGCGAGTGGGGTAGCGGTATTTCCATTTAATAATTTTGTGTTGGGCGTCCAGGTAAAAGTACCTGCCGAAGTAGTTGAAGCTTTAAGCTGAATTGTATCATTTCCACAGTACAAGGTATCCTTGAAGCCTAAAGTAAGGGTAGGGTTAGATATTATAGTTACTGGCGATGAAACTATTTTCGTACACCCTTTACTGTTAGAAACTGTAAGGTTTACTGTATAGGTTCCAGGATTTGTGAATGCATAGGAAGGATTTTGCAAATGTGAGGTATCTGCAAGAGTGGTTCCATCTCCAAAATTCCATGACCAGTTATTGATACCGCCATAATTAGTTTTTGAAGTATCAGTAAATTGAATTGGAACATTTACGCATTGGCCTGAAGAGATGAACCCCGGGAAAAATCCCGGATATACTTTTACCTCTGAAATGGTAGAGTCGGTACATGGCAACCCCCGGTTTACTACCATCTTAATTTTATATATTCCTGTATCAGAAAATACATGCAAAGGGGTAGGGGAGGTTGAACTATTATTTGCACCAGAGGTAGTATCACCAAAATCCCAATAATAATTTTGAATGTTTGAATTGGGGGTGTTATTACTAAAATTTAGTGTAAATCCATCGCAGGTAATATATTGCGGATTGAGGGTAGCTTTTATAGGGAAACAGTCAGCCACTTGAATATGAAGTGATTTTCTGCCTTCACCGATATATATACCTCCTCTGTATTCTTTTGCTATAACGGTAAGCACATATACGCCACTTGTAGGCGCTATACCACTTACTATACCTGTGGCCGGATCTATATTTACAGATGCGCCTAATGGTTGTGAGGCTGAGAATGGCGCACTATAGGGTACATTATCAAACGGGTAAATTGCGGTGGTAGGGCTTGGATTACCGGTAGTGCCACCACTAAAGGCAGAAGTAAAAGAGTACACCAGTTTATCGCTATCCTTATCTGTAGCAGAAAAATTGAAAGTAAAAGCATTATCTGCACATACAATGGCTGTATCGTTGGCACTAAATTGTGGACTGGAATTTTGTGGTGCATTAGCAAGTTTGGAGTTGCCTGGTATAGAAACTGTCCAAGTATCGCCAAGCGTATTTGAATTTACAAGATTTACAATTCCACTGATGCGGCAGCAGCGCTGGTAGGCAATCGTATAGCCACCAGCCGTAGGGGCCAGCTCTACTATATCTTCATAAGTGGCTATCTTATAACATATAGAAGGAATATTCTGAACGCAAGGATTGCATTGTTGCTGTGTGCAATTACTTACGTTGGGTGCTTCCTTTAATGGAACGGTTCTGTTTTGAATAAAGGCATGCGAACCGCCGTCAAAATACGTGAAATTTACATTGTCATCCAATTGGCCCGGGTAAGTAGCATTACAGATCATATAAATCTTTAAAACAACCTTATAGCGCAATTTTGTTGGATCATTTACTCCTTGACCCAAGTATTCATAATATATCCAGCCTCCTTTGGTATGGGTAGCAAAAGAAATAAATGAACAGAGTGATAGGGATATTATTAATAGTAATTTTTTCATTAAGCAGGTACGCGGATTTTTTTTGAAAAGCTAAATTAATTAAATACTAATTGAGTTTATAATTATTACTATAAAATGTAAGAACGGTAAAATGGTATCGCCCGATATGCCAAAGCGTGCAATACAGGAATTTTTATATATCTTGGAAAAATTATTGGGATTCAATGTTTTAAAAACTAAAATGACTTACTACTTATGTCGCCAACAGTCTTATTATCCTTTATAATTGGATATTTTTTAGTACTTATTCTGGTCTCTTATTTTACTTCTAGAAAATCCTCAGATAATGCTACTTTTTTCATAGCCAACCGTTCTTCTAAATGGTATTTGGTTGCTTTTGGTATGATTGGTACTGCTTTGAGTGGTGTTACATTTATTTCTGTACCCGGTGAGGTGGGTAATCTCGCAGGGTCGCAATTCAGGTATTTCCAATTTGTATTGGGTAATGCTGTTGGGTATTTCATAGTTGCAGGAATTCTGCTACCTCTTTACTACAGAATGCATCTTATTTCTATTTATGAGGTAATCGAAAGAACTCTTGGAAAAATGAGCCATAAAACGGCAGCCGCGATTTTTCTTGTATCGCGTGTTATAGGTTCTGCATTTAGATTGTACCTCGTGGCTATTGTATTGCAGCGATTCATTTTTGATGAGATGGGTGTACCATTCTGGTTAACAATTGTTATTTGCTTATTACTGATCTGGGGGTACACATTTCGAGGGGGATTAAAAACAATCATTATCACTGATACGCTACAAACAATTTTTTTAGTTTCTTCTGTGGTATTGTCCATCTATTTTATATGCAGTAGCCTAAACATGAATGTTGGCGAAGCCTTTACAGCCATTAAGAATAGCCACTATTCTAAAATATTTTTTACTGATGATTTTGTAACCAATAAATTCCATTTTTCTAAACAATTCCTTGGAGGAATTTTTGTAACGATAGGGATGTTTGGGCTTGATCAGGATCTGATGCAGAAAAATCTAAGTTGTAAAAACCTTAAGGATGCCCAAAAAAATATGTTCAGCTTTACCTTCATTTTTGTGATCATAAATTTATTTTTTTTAAGCGTAGGTGCACTTCTTTATATTTATGCCAGCCGGGAAGGAATTGCGCTTCCGCTGGATGCAGCTACGGGGTTGCCACGTACAGATTATCTTTTTCCGGAGATTGCACTCAACCATTTTAAGGGGATACCGGCAATTGTTTTTATGCTGGGTCTTACTGCTGCTACCTTTGCTACCACAGATTCAGGCCTTACTGCGCTTACCACTTCTTTTTGCATTGATTTTTTACATTTTGATAAAGTGAAAGATATTCCAGAGAAACAAATGGTACGTAGGAGAACTTATGTGCATGTTGGATTCTCGTTGTTGATACTTTTAGTAGTTCTCCTGTTCAATGCTGTAAATAACGCCTCGGTGGTTTCAGCTATTTTTAAGGTTGCTACCTTTACCTATGGGCCGTTGATTGGGCTTTTTGCTTTTTCTATTTTTTCAAAATCCCGACAGGTATTTGATAAGGTGGTACCATTAGTATGTATAGTAGCACCATTAATTACTTTTTTTATTGACAAATACAGTAAGGAATTATTAGGTGGGTATGTGTTTGCAGAGGAATTAATTATTGTGAATGGACTTATTACCTTTATTGGATTATACCTCTTCTCAAAAAGAAGAGACCCGATAGAAAAACTTGCTCATGCCTGAAATATTATCTCAACTGGTAAATGATTATGCCCTCAGATTTTCTTCGCCCACCGATGATTTGCTAGTGGAGGTAGAACAATTTACAAAAGAAAATCATCATGACCCTGGAATGCTGAGTGGCCCATTGCAAGGAAAATTTCTTGAAATATTTAGCCGTATTATTCAACCGGAGGCCATATTGGAGATAGGCACATTTACCGGATACAGCGCACTTTGCATGGCTAAGGGGCTAAAAGAAAATGGAGAGCTACATACCATAGAGCTAAGAGAAAATGAGGTACGTATTGCAAAGAATTTTTTTGCAAAATCTTTACAACGTGCACAGATAATTTTGCATCATGGAAATGCGTTAGAAATTATTCCAACCATAAAGAAAGAATGGGATCTCATATTTATTGATGCTGATAAAACAGGGTATATTGATTATTACGAATTAACTTTGCCACTTTTAAAGAAAAATGGAATAATACTCGTTGATAATGTGCTTTTTCATGGCCAGGTTTTGGAGGAGGAAATAAGGGGCAAAAATGCAAAAGCTATTCAGGCATTTAATGACCATGTAAGCAAGGATGAAAGAGTAAGTCAAGTGATTATGACGGTGAGAGACGGATTGATGTTGATAATTAAGAAATAATAGATATAAAGATTTCAAGGACGATGAAAAATATTTTATTAGTTATATCTCTTTGTGTTTTTTTATCATTGGATATAAGTGCACAACGGCTTAGCCCAGAGCAATATATTGCCACCTACAAAGATTTGGCTATCAGAGAAATGAAAAGGATGGGAGTGCCGGCTAGCATTACACTTGCGCAAGGGCTTCTTGAAACAGAAGGGGGTAATAGCGCTTTGTTGTTGAAATCTAATAATCACTTTGGCATTAAGTGCAAAAGCTCGTGGACAGGGGAAAGTGTGAGCCATGATGATGATGCTGCGGGGGAGTGTTTTAGGGTATATAAAAATGCAGAAGACAGCTACCGCGATCATTCAAATTTTCTGAAAGGGAATGACCGATATGCTTTCCTTTTCAAATTAGACCCTGCAGATTACAAGGGATGGGCTTATGGCCTTAAAAAAGCAGGATATGCCACCAATCCCAATTATCCTCAAATACTAATTAATAATATTGAGAAATATAAACTTCAGCAATACTCTCTTGAAGCATTGAGTGATGTACCTGTTTTTGATGCTACTAAATATACCAATGACCCAGAGGTGAAATCAGTGATGCCGGATGAAGAAAGTAATTCATCATCTACCAATCAGGAAATAACTATAAATGGGTGTAAGGCGCTTCGTGCAAGCAAAGGCACATCATTATTGGCGATTGCTACCTTGTATAATATTCCGCTTTCAAAACTATTGGAATTTAATGACCTTCAAAATGACGGACTGCTGCCAAAAAATCAATTTATTTTTCTACAAAAAAAACAAATTAAAGGGGATTCTAAAATCTATGTTGCCCAAAGGGATGAATCTCTTTATGATATTTCTCAAAAGAATGGAATACAATTAAAAAACCTGCAGGCATATAATTCTACTGATAATCTGAATGTGCTTAAAGAGGGTGCTCTGGTAAATCTTCAACCTTTGGTAGTACCTGCACCATCGCGTGAAATAGTAAGCCGCGAACCCGTTGAAGTAGAGAATCAAAAAATTCATATAGTTCAGGCTGGCGAAAGTTTATATGGCCTTTCAAAAAAATATTCACTATCGGTTAGTGATTTAAAATCATTGAATCAACTCTCAGATGATCATCTAAGCATAGGGCAACAACTCATTATCTCAAAAAAATAATATGGCTCAGATTAAAGTACATGATAAAAATTTTATACCTTATTTGTCTGCTGCAGAAATAGATACTCAGGTGCAAAGAGTAGCTGATGAAATAAACAGGGATTACAGTAATAAAAAACCATTGTTTATCGCAATCTTAAATGGCGCTTTTATTTTTGCCGCTGATCTTTTTAAGAAGATTGATGTTGAGGCAGAAATTTGTTTTATAAAACTTGCCTCGTATAAGGGGATAAAATCTACAGGTAAAGTAATTACTGCAATTGGCCTGGATGCAGAAATATATGGGCGAGATGTAATAATTGTTGAGGATATAGTTGATACCGGAAAAACGTTATCGCAATTCTTGCCTCAATTAGAACATCAGCATCCTGCATCTCTCAAAATTACTTCCTTATTACACAAGCCTGAAGCAATGATTCATCCCATAAAAATTGACTATCTTGGATTTACCATTCCTAATAAATTTGTTTTGGGTTATGGACTGGATTATGATGGGTTGGGTAGAAATATAAAGGAAATATATCAACTGGTTTAGCCTTTTGGTAGCTGAAATTGTAATTATTAATTTAAAAAAAAGTAGATAAATACAATAATATTCAGCTATTTCCATTATTTATAGCCATACGAAAATTAGTCTTTTGCAAAAGATACTCTATACCGCTATAATTTTATTGATTGGTATCAATACATCAGCTCAGTATTATATAAGAGGTGAAGTAAACAATGAAAATGGTGAGCCTGTTTCGAATGCCAAAATATACATGCCTTCCACAAGGTCCGTTTATTACAGTGGCTATGTTGGGGGCTTCGGTATTCCTTCTTCCAATATTTATGACTCATTGATCATAAGTAAAACAGGATACATCACTCTATCAATAAAAATAAATACCTCTCTCTATCAAAAGTTGGTTTTAAAGATGGTTCCACTAAACACCAGTGTGGAGACACAAAAATTAATTTCATTAACCTCAGGTAAAGAGGGGAATATGCTGCCATTATCTTATTTCAATGGAGAGAGTTATACCAACATTGTGGAAAATGATTTTATTAAGACAACATCAGAAACCAAAACTTCTTTTTCTATGCGCATTGATAAGGCTTCTTACAGCAATGTGAGAAGAATTATTAATCAAGGTATGAAAGTACCAGCCGATGCGGTGCGGATAGATGAAATGCTCAATTATTTCAATTTTAATTATACAGCACCACCACCTGGCGATGTCTTTAAATTGAACGCTCAATTAACCTCTTGCCCCTGGAATGCAGATCACCAGCTATTGTTTCTTGATGTTTCTGCCAGAAAATTGAACCTTGATAAAGTGCCACCATCCAACCTGGTTTTCTTAATTGACGTATCCGGTAGTATGGATATGCCTAACAGGCTGCCCCTTTTGAAAGCAGCATTTCAGCTTCTTGTAAAAAATTTGCGGCCGATAGATACCGTTTCAATTGTTGTATATGGAGGCACTGTGGGCATCTGGCTTATGCCTACTTCAGGCGCTGAAAAAGATAAAATTTCAAAAAGTATTGAAGAATTAAATGCCAGCGGTGATACACCTGGGGAAGCGGCTATCCGTACTGCTTATAAACTAGCTGAAAGCACCTTTAATAAAAAGGGGAATAATCGGATTATTCTGGCTACCGATGGTGATTTTAATGTAGGGCAGGCTTCAGAAAAGGAATTGGAATCTCTAATCAGTAAGGAGAAATTATCCGGCGTTTACCTAACGTGCCTTGGCGTAGGAATGGGCAATTATAAAGATTCGAAAATTGAAATATTGGCTAAAAAGGGCAATGGAAATTTTGCGTATATAGATGACCTTAGAGAGGCCGAAAAAGTTTTAATAACAGAATTTACACAGACTATGTATTCTGTAGCAAGTGA
>JAFDXH010000257.1 GCA_018268075.1 Bacteroidota bacterium
GTAGAAGGGTCTGCCCAATGATAACCGACAGCCCCCTGTCCCCCGAAGGGGGAATCCGAAACAGAGGTTTTTTCCTTAAATGGCGCATCATTTAATGAAGAAGCAGTTGTATTTTTTTCCTTTGATAAGAAAGAACTAGCCACCCCTTCCCCCCGGGAAGGGGCTTCAGCAGAGTCTTGCACCGGCGAAGCATTTGTCGGGGTTGGGCTGGGTTTCACAAAATCCGCCAATGACATGTTGGGTTGCCCCGGCGCCTTCTTTATTTGCTGGCGCAAAAATTCAAGATCGTATTTTTTGCCATCAACATTTTTTACTTCTACAGTATCATCGGAAATAGCATTGGCTTCCCAAAAACCAACAACACCTTTTGCAGTAAGCCATTTTTCTTTGATAAGTTTTTTTAAGAACACCTGCGCTTCTTCATACAATTTTGTAGCTGCTGCGCCTATCTTTTCATCAGATAATATTTGCGGAAATTTTCCATGCATTTCCCAGGCAATGAAAAAAGGCTGCCAGTCTAAGTATTCATAAATTTCATTCAAATCATAATCTTCAAAAACTTTTATTCCCGTAAATGTTGGTTTTACCGGAATGAATTTTTCCCAGTCAATTGGAAATCTATTTTTTTGTACCTGCGCAAAAGGCAATATAACTTTTGCCGAACGTTTATTCCCAAAATCGCTTTTTAATTTTTCGTATTCCGTTTTTATTCCTGATAAAAAATCTGATTTATTTTCTTTGTTTAATAAATTCCCGGCAACGGTTACGCTACGCGATGCATCCAGCACATGAATCACGCCATTATCATATTCCTGCGCAATCCTAACGGCAGTGTGCAAACGCGATGTGGTAGCGCCGCCAATCAATAAAGGAATTTCAAAATGATTCCGTTTCATTTCTTTGGCCACATGCACCATTTCATCAAGAGATGGCGTAATTAATCCGCTGAGTCCAATCATCGCCACATTTTTTTCTTTTGCCTCTTTTAGAATTTTTTCTGCCGGTACCATCACGCCCAAATCAATCACTTCATAACCATTGCAACCCAGCACCACGCCAACAATATTTTTTCCAATATCATGCACATCGCCTTTTACGGTGGCCATTAAAATCTTTGCAGGCCCTTCTCCATCCACATTTAAAATCCCCGCTTCAATGTTGGCTTGTTTGGTTTTTTCTTTTTCCGCTTCTATAAATGGAAATAAATAGTTCACACTTTTTTTCATCACACGGGCGCTCTTCACCACCTGTGGCAAAAACATTTTTCCGCTTCCAAATAAATCACCTACCACGTTCATTCCATCCATCAACGGGCCTTCAATTACATCCAACGGTTTTGGAAACATCAGGCGCGCTTCTTCCGTATCCTGTTCAATGTAATCGGTAATTCCATTTACAAGCGAATGTGTCAACCGGCTTTGTACATCACCGTTTCGCCATGCTTCGTCCTTTACATTTTCTTTGCCTTTTGATTTTACAGTTTCTGCATAAGCAAGCAATTTATCTGTGGCATCCGCCTTCCGGTTCAATACCACATCTTCCACCAATTCTTTCAATTGCAGTTCTATGTTTTCGTAAATCTCAAGCTGGCCTGCGTTTACGATACCCATATCCATACCAGCACGGATGGCATGATACAAAAACACGGCGTGCATCGCTTCGCGCACCGTATCGTTTCCACGGAAGGAAAATGAAACATTGCTTACGCCGCCGCTTACTTTTGCCAACGGCATTAATTTTTTTATTTGGCGTGTGGCTTCGATAAAGTCAACACCATAAGCATTATGTTCTTCAATGCCTGTGGCAATCGGAAAAATATTTGGGTCGAAGATGATATCTTCCGGTGGATAGCCCGCTTTTTCGGTAAGAAATGTATAAGCGCGTTGACAAATATCTATCCTGCGCTGAAGTGTATCTGCCTGACCGGTTTCGTCAAAAGCCATTACCACCACAGCGGCGCCAAAACTTTTACAGATCAGCGCTTCGCGTAAAAATTTTTCTTCACCCTCTTTCAGCGAAATAGAATTCACAATGCATTTTCCCTGCACACATTTTAATCCCGCTTCGATGATGTTGAATTTGGAAGAATCAATCATGATCGGAATCTTTGCAATGTCTGGTTCCGATTGCAACAGATTCAAAAAAGTGACCATCGCCTTTTCACCATCCAACAGCGCATCGTCCATGTTTACATCGAGTACCTGCGCGCCTCCTTCTACTTGTTGCCGCGCCACGGAAAGGGCTTCTTCAAAATTTCCGGTGGTAACTAACCGTGCAAATTTTTTAGAACCTGTAACATTGGTTCGTTCGCCGATATTGATAAAAAGTGTTTCAGGCCGCACCACCAGTGGCTCTAAGCCCGATAACCTTAAAAAAGGTTTTATTGTTTTAGTTGTTGACATCTTATTTTGTTTTTTGCCACTAAGGCGCTAAGACACAAAGGAACACAAAGAATAAGGTATTAATGTTTTTATCTCTTTTTATCTCTTTGTGCAACTTTGAGCCTTTGAGTCTTTGTGGTTGTACCTTAAATTTTTGCCACGAAGACACAAAGGCCGAAAGAATCACAAAGGTTAAAGGATTAATCTTTTGATCCCGTCTTTTATTAGTGGCACTGAAAAATTAATTATAAATCCTAATTTTTTGTCTGTTAATTTTAAATAGCTCAATATTTGTGCTTGCCAAATCGGATGAAATGTCTCCTGCGCTTTTAGTTCTATAATCACTGCATCATCCACAAGAATGTCCAGTCTCAACGCGTCTTCAAATTGTATTCCATCATAGACTATCGGTACCCGCTTTTGTGCGATGAATGGAATTTCCCGTTTTGTCAACTCATAGCAAAAGCACTTTTCATAAACACTTTCTAATAGACCAGGGCCGAGTGCCACATGCAAATGATAAGCAATGTCCACAATTTCTTTTCCTAACCATTCTAATTTTGTACTTAAGTTCTCATCCATATTTACTCTCTTTTAATTCTTTCTGCTTTCTTTTTCCTTCCCTTTGTCTCACTTCGAGTCTTTGTGTCTTTGTGGCAACAATCTTAAATAGCTTTTTCCATCACCGGCAATTTTCTTGCTTCAAATTTTTTCACTGCATCTGCTATATGCTTAATATGGTCAGGCGTAGTGCCGCAGCATCCGCCTACAATATTTACAAAACCTTCTTTTGCCCATTCTTCTAAAATATGTGCAGTATCTTCCGGCTGTTCATCATATTCACCAAATGCGTTTGGCAATCCTGCGTTTGGATATGCAGAAGTATAGCATGATGCTATCTCACTCAACTCTTCAATATGCGGACGCATTTCTTTAGCGCCAAGAGCACAATTTAATCCGACACTTAAGGGGTTAGCATGAGATACAGAAATATAAAATGCTTCCAAAGTTTGACCGCTCAGGGTTCTTCCGCTTGCATCGGTAATTGTTCCGCTAATCATGATTGGAAGCTCTGGCCCCCTGGCCCCCGAAGGGGGTATGATATCTTTTGTTTTTAAAGGGTTTTCTCTGAAATATTTTTTGATTGCATAGATTGCTGCTTTTGCATTCAGCGTATCAAAAATAGTTTCTATCAAAAGAAGATCTACACCACCATCTACTAATCCTCTTATTTGCTCATAATATGCATCGGCTACTTCATCAAAGGAAACTGACCGGAACCCAGGATTATTTACATCAGGTGAAAGGCTTAAAGTTTTATTTAAAGGCCCGATTGCGCCGGCGATAAAGGCAGGCTTCACCCCCGACCCCTTTCCAAAGGGGAGGGAGGAAGACATAAATTCATCAACCGCTTTTCTTGCACATTGAGCTGCAGCAACATTTAATTCATACGCCAGCGATTGCATATCATAATCTGCCTGTGCGATAGAAGTGCTGCTGAAAGTATTGGATTCAATAATATCTGCGCCTGCTTCTAAATAAGCTTTATGAATCGCTTGAATTATTTTCGGTTGAGTAAGGCTTAGTAAATCATTATTACCTTTTACATCTTTGTGCCAGTCTTTAAATCTTTCGCCACGATAATCTTTTTCTTCCAGCTTGTATTGCTGTATCATGGTTCCCATGGCGCCGTCTATAATTAAGATGCGTTCGTTGAGACATTGTTGAATTGTTTTTTTCATTTTATAAAAATCATTTTTAAAATTATCATTAAACTATTTTGATGTTTCTAAAACAGGTTTTTTTAAAATTGTTTTCAACCAAAAAAATCCAATCAATCCTGAAATTAGCGATGCAAAAAGAATGGATATTTTTGATTCGGTAATTAAGTGTGGATCATTGTATGCCAGCAACGTAATGAAGATGGACATGGTAAAACCAATACCTGCTAAAAAGCCAATTCCTAAAATTTCTTTCCATTTCAAATCTGTAGGCAGCGAACAAATTCCAAGAGAAACGGCTATGAAGCTAAATAAGAAAACACCGAGAGGTTTCCCTATAATCAATCCTGCAAAAATGCCTATGCTACCTGGTTCGGCGAGTCCCGTATTCCATCCGGCGCTGAAAACAATAGCTGTATTGGCCAATGCAAAAAGGGGTAGGATAATAAAGGAAACCGGTTTGTGCAACCAATGCTCCAATCTGTAAGACAATGCCTCTTTTTTCCCTTTATCGAAAGGTATTGTAAAGGCCAGTAAAATTCCTGCAAGGGTAGAATGAACA
>JAFDXH010000258.1 GCA_018268075.1 Bacteroidota bacterium
CTTACGAATTTCAATATGATACTTCTCATTTTAATTTTTATGATTACAGGCAATATGACCGTTGGGGAAATTTTAAAAATGCAGCCGATAATCCTGGCGGTTTGAACAATTCGGAATTCCCTTATGTAATCCAGAACACAGCTTTGGCAAATGAATATGCTTCAGTGGCACAGCTTAATAAGATCATCCTTCCTTCGGGAGGAAGTATCAGTGTTACATACGAGTCCGATGACTATGCCTATGTTCAAAACAAGCGGGCATCGCAAATGTGTTTTTTGAATGGAGTCGGAAACCAAGGCAGTTCATCTGGCCTGATAAATGCAGATTATATCTATGTCAACTTACCAAATACTGTTTCCAGTCCACAGGAAATGATAAGCCGTTATTTTGAAGGAGTTGATAAATTATATTTCAAGTGCTTATTGGACTTGGATGGGAAAGGACATAAAGAATACGTACCCGGCTATGCGAAAATTTCTGGAACACCTGAACTTATTGGGAACAATATAGCAAGAATTAAATTGGATAAAGTCAACGGAACTAACCCTATTGCAAAATCAGGATGGCAATTTCTCCGGATGAACCTACCTAAATATGCTTATCCCGGTTCAAATAACCTCGAAAGTAATCAAAGCGATATTGTAAAGGCTATCAGAGCATTACTTGCAGCGCTTGGCTCCATCAAAGAATTTATTTACGGATATGAAAAAAGAGCCAAGAACAAAGGGTATTCTAATAAAATTGACCTTTCAAAGTCCTGGGTACGATTATGTTCTCCAACAAAGAAAAAATTAGGTGGCGGCAGCCGTGTAAAACGAATTGATATTTCAGACGACTGGGTTGCAATGTCAGGAACTGCCGGAGCAAAAACTTCTACATATAGTCAATTGTATGACTATACAACAAAGGATGACAATGGGGATATTATTTCAAGCGGCGTTGCTTCTTATGAGCCACTTATTGGCAATGATGAAAACCCATTTCGGCAGCCGGTTAATTACAAACAGGGTCAATTCCTGGGATTAGATAATTATTATTATATAGAACAACCTTTCGGCGAATCCTTTTTTCCGGCTGCTAATGTGGGTTATAGTAAAGTTACTGTCAAAACAATTGGAACAGGCGACGATGAATCCGTTAACAGGACAGGAACAGTTGTAAGTGAATTTTTTACGGCAAAAGACTATCCGACAAAACTCGATGTTCTCGGTCTTCAGGAAAGAAAACCTGCTAGTAATAAAATATTAAAATTGATTGGTGGAATATCCTATGAAGTGCTTGGCCTTTCACAAGGATACTCGGTTGAGTTAAATGACATGCATGGAAAACCAAAAACCGTAAACGTCTATAATAAATCAGGTCAGAATATTTCCAGCGTTGAATATTTCTATAAAACAGTTAATGAGTTATCAGAAAAGAAAGAACTGACCAATACGGTAAAAATCATAGATAGCACAGGTTCGGTTTCGGATGGAAACATAGGAATGGACGTGGAAATGTTCACAGATATGAGAGAACAAACCACAAATAATCTTGGCGTCAGCATAAAAGTGAGCGGTGGACTCGGTTCCATATTTATATTCCCCTTGCCTTTTTTCTTTCCGGGAATTGGCGTCAATTACGATAAACGTTCTTACAGGGCTGCCTCAACAGTAAAAGTCGTCAACAGATTTGCTATACAATACAAAGTGAAAAAGACAGAGAATGGCTCAAGCATTACTTCGGAAAATCTATTATGGGATGAAGAGACTGGAAACGTGTTGCTGACAAAGACCCAAAATGAATATGATGACCCGGTGTATTCGTTTGCTTACCCCGCACATTGGGTATATTCAAGAATGGGTCAGGCTTATCAAAATTTGGGGACTATTATGAGTAATTTCTCAACCGGCTCCGACGGTACGATAAGTAATTCGACTTACAATAGTTTATTGGTACCGGGAGATGAACTGATAGATATTAATTCTTCCGGCAAATATTGGGTCATTAATTCTCCCATAAGCAGCATTTCTAAAAAACGTTTAATTAATCAGGATGGTGCCATTCAGACGGTAAACGGATTAACTGTAAAGGTGCTGAGATCAGGATTAAGGAATATGGCTAACACAGCCATTGCAACTATTACTTCCTTAAATAATCCTGTTGTAGGAGATAAATTGGACATATCTCAGATCACAAAGATTCTGGATGCAAAAGCAACGGTATTTAATGAAGAATGGAGTATGCCTGTAAAAAATATTTTTTCGACTACTACTTCAACTGTATGTAATGTAAGCACAGATTGTATGGAACGTTTTATACGTGCCTCAATGATTTTACGTTTCACTCACGGAATATATCTCCCCGCATCTTTCTATTCATCAGATTCAACAGCTCCTTACTCAGCATGGTATATTATTTCTTCTGCCTATGGAGTAGATGACAGCAGTTGTTATTCAGGCTTTTTAAATGACTCATCTGCAGAATCTGTTCCATTTTATCAGTATCACGTTGGCGGAACAGGTGTCAATCTTACAATTAGCAATGGTGACTCAGCTCAGTTGGGAAATTGTAAAATGCACTTTGATTATGTTGATACCGAGTTTTTGCATCTGACGCATTATTATATATCAGTAGATTCCATCATTGACGGGGTGTCTCCATGTTTTGGCTCTGTAAGGGTAATCACCGATGCAAATATTCCTTGCGGATTCGATGTAGTTCGTGATTCAACGGCTTACTGCGCAAAAGATACGATTTTGAAATTCCATTTGGACTGTTCTAAATCGAGTGGAGCCGGTACTTGCATTGACCCCGTTGGAAAAGTATTTAATCCATATTACGCAGGAATACTTGGAAACTGGCGGGCAGACTCTCAATTTGTTTACCAGGTTGCCAGGGAGAATTTGGTTACTGATCCAGCAAAATTCGGAAGCACTGATATTCGGAAATCAGGAGCATATAGTCTGTTCAATCCATTTTGGAAATATAATACTACTACCAAAATATGGGAAAAAAATCCAAGCGCTGATAAAAAATGGATCGCTGCCAATCATGTCACTTATTTTAATGATAAGGGAATAGAGATTGAGAATAAAGATGCGCTTAACCGGTACAGTTCTGCTTTATTTGGTTACCTGGAATCCCTGCCCGTTGCAGTTGCATCAAACTCCCGGTACAGAGAGATTGCTTATGACGGCTTTGAAGATTATGGATTTAACTTAGATTGTTCCACTCAGGACACCTGTAATAAAAACGGGCATTTCGATTTTCACAAGTTACTCAATGGTTCAACGGTTGACACCACCAGCCTTTATGCTCATAGCGGAAAGTATTCTTTGAAAGTAAGCAGTAGTGTAACTATCAACAAAACGGTTTATGATAGCACTATCGCTTCTGCTAATCCGGTTGAATTCGATAATTCCGGAAGATACCTTCTCAACGGAAATGAATTAGTAAAAGGATTTTCCCCAATACCGGGAAAGAAATATATTCTAAGCTTTTGGGTTAAAGACGGTAGCCCGAGAGACGCTACCACCAGTGTACAGGCAACAATTAATGGAACAAACCTGATCAGCAATTTAGTAAGTTGGCCCGTTGTAGAGGGATGGAAACGAGTGGAGCAACAATTTACGCTTTCTTCTTCAGCTACAAGTTTCACTTTGCAATTAAATTCCGGCGGCGGCACCGTCTATTTCGATGATATACGGATTCATCCTTTCGATGGTCAAATGAAAACATTTGCCTACGACCCGTCGAGCCAGCGATTAATGGCAGAACTGGATGAAAATAATTTTGCCACATTCTATGAATACGATGATGAGGGAATACTAATAAGAGTAAAAAAGGAGACAGAAAGAGGTATTATGACCATCAAAGAAACGAGATCATCTTATAGAAAAAGGCAATAAATAAACATCAAATAATGCTTATGAAATTGAGAAAAAAAATATTGAGGCCTGTTTGGATTTTTTCCATCGCCATAATCTTGTTACTAATCTATGCTGAAGTAACCCAGGCAGAGCGGAAAAAAAATAACCGGATAGATGCAGTGTCCCAAAACAAGGATACAGCTAATTATGAAGATAGCGTCCAAATAGGAACACCTACTTCCGATAGCCCCTGGGAGGAAATGAATAAGCTGGTAAAAGCATACAGCGATAAGAACGGTGTGGGTTATAATGGTACCATGAAACTATTAGATGATAATGGAGAAAATGAAAAGGTGATTGAGAATGATGAATTTGAATTCGATTTGCTCGGAAATGAATATTACTACAAATTAGGTTCGATAGAAGTAGTCAACAAAAAAGAATTTGTAATAGTAGTTGATAACAGCGATAAATCCATTTCTATCTCTTACAGGGAAAATCAGGGCGACAAAAAAAGTTTTTTTGATATTGTAAAATTTCAAAAACTGATGGAAGAGCGGAAAGCTAATGCCCGGGTAACAGAATTAGGTTCGGATAAAATTCTGACCATTGATCATATAGAGGATCCTCAAATACAGGGTTACCGGATCTATTACTCCCCGAAAACCTACCGTATCTCAAAAATGCTGATCGGGATGTCAAGGACTTCAGCATTGGAAAATGACGATAATGACAACCCGGTAGAAACCGGTTCATCCACCACCCCCGAACAAGACAGCGTTTCAACTAACGACAGTACTGAGGTTGAAGAATTCGATTATTACCTGGAAATCAATTATGCTCAGGAGAAAACCCTTTCATCTGAGAAAGGATCTTTTCATCCTGAAAATAAATTCATCCGTTTTGTCAATAACAAAGCGGTATTGACGGAGGCTTATAAAGATTATCATTTATCAGACTAAAAATCTCTAAACCAAAACCAGATCAACGTGTTGGATTATTTAATCAGATATGGATTACATAGAAGCAAAACAATATGCTTACTCATTTTTCTGATTCTTCATGTATGGCATATCAATGCACAACAGGAATCTTACCTGAATGAATTAAAAGGCGTACAGATTGCTACTGACAGTTTTTTTACTGTATCTGATGAAAAATTTAACGACCCAAGCTCCTGGTCATTGATTGACCATAACATTTCCACGGATAATATAATTTCGCTGGAGCTGAATTATGATACCACTATTTTTTTCTACAGCACTCCGTTCAGCTATACGGCTCATTTCAAAATCTTCATCTATGGAAATGAAAGCGATACCAGCAAGGTTACTGACTCTACTACTTATTCTGATATAGCGCTTACGGTTAGTTATGATACCACCACAGGCAAGTCATATAAAGGAATTGCACTGTATAAATTCAATGGCGTTTATAAATATAAGGTCAAAGTGCTTAGTATCTCATCTACCGGTTCGCCTGCGGCAAATATACTCCGGCTGAAAGGACAAATTATAGTGGACAGGAAATATACTTTTAATAATACCAGTACTGATGTAACTACTTATTCCGTTATCAACGGCAACCAATTGAAGCTCCAATGGACACCTGCCAATTATCCCGGGGCAGAAATGTTTGATGTAGAATACACACATATTGACGGTAACAGCCGGATCGCAAACTCAATAACAAGTTATCAGAGCGGAACCGATTATAATGTTCCAACTGATTCATTAGACAAATGGTTTAAAAATAATAGCAGCAGAATCACTACTGCTGCTTCTGAATATATGATCAATGCAGCCTATGACAGCGGTTTTGTTTTATTCCGTATTCGTGGTGTTCAAATTCATGACCCCGATAATATACGTTGGGAAGGAAACTGGAATTACTATGCTCATCAGAACGGTTCGTCCTGTTCTCTTCCTTCCTGCCCGAAAGGAGTAGTGTTATTTGACGGACATGAGAAAAATCTTAATTGGCAATACTCCGCCACATTTGCCGAAGAAGGCAAACGTAAAGAAGTGGTTAGCTATTTTGATGGGAGCTTACGAAACCGCCAATCTGTTACTATAAATAATACAGACAATAAAAATATTGTCCAAGAAACAATTTATGATGTGTTAGGAAGGCCGGCAGTAAACATTCTCCCAGTTCCAACCAATGACAGTACGATCCATTATTTTAGGGGATTTAATAAAGACCATAATAGCGATCCTTACAGTTACGCTGATCTTTTGTATAGCAATTGTAAGGCTACTGCTGATTCGTTGACCAATACTACGGGAGCCGGCAGGTATTATTCTTCCAACAACGAATTTCTCAACAACTACTATTATGCAAAATATATTCCTGATGCCGGAGGTTATCCATTAACCGTAACAGATTATATGCCTGATAACACAGGCAGAATAAAATCCCAGGGTGGCGTGGGGACTGCTTTTCAATTAGGATCAGGGCATGAAACGAGCTATTATTATGGTAAACCAACACAGACTGAGTTAGATCGTTTGTTTGGGCTGGAAGCAGGCAATGCCAGTCATTATCTGAAAAATATGGTGGTGGATCCTAACGGGCAGATCAGTGTAAGTTATGTAGATGCCGGAGGCAAAACGGTAGCAACAGCATTGGCAGGCGAAACTCCTTTGAATATGCACAGCCTTCCTTCCAATACACAAGGAGCTGTAGTGAATGTTACCAATAATCTTTTGCAGTCAACAGATTTTTCCCGCAATTCTTCTACTCGTGCTCTTACGGCATCAGCAACGTTTTTGGCTCCTGTTA
>JAFDXH010000259.1 GCA_018268075.1 Bacteroidota bacterium
CAAAAGGGAACCAATACTAAAACCAGACAGCTTCGCAACTTTGGGATGGCCAATCCTGAAGGATATCGCAAGGCGCTTAGGTTGATGAAATTAGCAGAAAAGTTTAATATTCCAGTTCTTACTTTAATAGATACCCCAGGCGCTTTTCCGGGGGTAGAGGCAGAGGAGCGCGGGCAAGGAGAAGCAATAGCAAGAAATATATATGAAATGATACGGCTAAAAGTGCCGGTGGTATGTGTAGTTATTGGCGAAGGTGCCAGTGGTGGCGCTTTGGGTATTGGCGTAGGCGATCGTGTATTAATGCTTGAAAACTCGTGGTACACAGTTATTTCTCCAGAGAACTGTAGCTCTATATTATGGAGGAGCTGGGCGCAGAAAGAAATTGCAGCCGATCAATTAAAATTAACTTCGGAAAATATGTTTAAATTCGGTCTCGTTGATGGCATTATACCAGAGCCATTGGGGGGTGCCCATTGGAATTATGATGAAGCAGCAGCCAATTTAAAAAAATATATCAAACCCATTTTTGAAGAACTGAAAGGAATTGACCCTCAGGAAAGAGTCACTCAAAGAATAGAAAAATTTCATAAAATGGGATTTTACGAAGAAACCTGATTTTTAAAAATTATATCAAACGTGTCACTAAAAAATACATTGCGCGGTACGGGAGTAGCCATCATTACTCCATTTACATCTTCCAAAGATATTGACTTTGATGCACTGGGAAAATTGATACAATACAATATTGACAATGGAGTAAATTATATAGTATCTCTTGGTACTACCGGCGAAACACCTACCATAAGCCGTGATGAAAAGAAATCAATTGTTGACTTTACTATAAAAATAATAAATGACAGGGTTCCTTTGGTGGTAGGCGTTGGCGGTAATAATACCCAAAATATAATAGAAGGGATGCTGGATATTCCAGAGGGAAAAGTAACTGCCATTCTGAGCAATAGCCCCTATTATAATAAACCATCGCAAGAGGGCATTTTTCAGCATTATCAATTGATAGCACAGCATGCACCTGTGCCTGTAATTTTATACAATGTGCCGGGCCGTACCGGTAGTAATATCAGTGCTGATACTACTTTAAGGCTGGCCCACGAGTGTAAGAATATTCAAGGCATAAAAGAAGCAAGTGGCAATATGGTGCAGTGTATGCACATACTGAAAGATTGCCCGCAGGATTTTTTAGTGGTGAGTGGAGATGATCATGTTACGCTTCCCTTAATTGCCTGTGGCATGGAAGGCGTGATAAGTGTTGCTGCTAATTGCTTTCCCAAAGATTTTTCAGATATGGTAAATGCAGCATTAGAAAATAATTTTGAAAAGGCATGCCAGCTTCATTATAAATTATTAGATGGATTAGATTTATTGTTTGTAGAAAATAATCCTGCCGGTGTAAAAGCATTTTTAGCTGAAATGGGATTAATTCAAAATAGTTTAAGGCTTCCACTTGTACCACTTAGTTCACCCTTTCATGAAAAAGTAAAGGCTTTTTTAAAAACAATTTAATTATTTCATTCAGACAGCGCTTAAATTGAAAAGAAAAATTTTATCAATCCTAACTTTGTTCTTTTTTCAAATACAACTAAATGTATGTGCACAAAATAGAGTGACTTTTAAAATAATTAGTGAGCCTGCTACCCATTCCAATGACATTAAATATTTAGCAGGAGATATGAATGGATGGGCAGCCCGGGATTCTTCAAAAATATTTATACAAAATCATCTTTCAATATCCTTGCCATCTGGGAAATATGAATTTAAAATTACAAGAGGCGATTGGTTTACAGGTGAATCAGATGCCGCCGGACGGCCCTTAGGAAACAGAAACTTTTCCCTTTTATCAGATACGACAATATTTATTTCAATTGCCGGATGGAATGATGATTTTAACAAAAGAGAAGTGATTCCACAGCATACTTCTTCTCAAAATGTACACATAATAGACAGCGCATTCTTTATGCCTCAGCTTAATCGCTACCGTCGCATTTGGGTGTATTTACCTCCTGATTATGAAAAGAGGAAAAAAAAATATCCTGTGTTGTATATGCATGACGGGCAAAATCTATTTGACAATGCTACTTCCTATTCAGGCGAATGGGGGGTAGATGAATTTCTTGATTCCAATTATAGAAAAAATGGGAAAGAAGTGATTGTAGTAGGTATTGATAACGGCGGCGCATATCGCATGAGTGAATATAATCCCTACGTTTTCCAGAATTTTAAAGCAGAGGGCGACAAGTATGTTGATTTCTTGGTAAAAACACTTAAACCATATATTGATAAAAATTACCGTACGCTTCCAGGCAAGCAGAATACCTACATTGCGGGAAGTTCTATGGGAGGGTTAATTTCACTTTATGCTGTAATGGATTATCCTTCCATATTCAAGGCAGCAGGAATTTTTTCTCCCGCCTTTTGGACAGCACCGGCTATGGATTCCCTTGTAATGAAGGATGCATCGAAAGTTCGTTCAAGGTTATTTTTTTATGCCGGCGGTCAAGAGTCAAAAGCTATGGTAAGCGATATGAAAAAAATAGAAGGGATAATTCAGAAAAAATCGGCTTCAAAAATCTATGAAATAATTGACCCTGAAGCGCATCATAATGAGCAGGCTTGGCGAAAGTACTTCCCATTTTTCTATCATTGGGCAATAGAGAATTAATACGCTCTTTATTTACTAAAATGAATACTATATCAGTGCGGTATAAAAACAAAAAAATCTGATGTAGAGAGGATTTTTATACAAGATAACTAACACCCTCAAGGGCTACTTCTGTATTTTTAAAAATTTCGCATGCTTCTTCCCGAAAATTATCCAGCACATCATACATTGATGAAAAATGACCGAGCAACAATCTTTTTGCGCCAGCCTTATGTGCGATAGCCGCTGCCTGCTTGGAGGTGGAATGGTAGCGTGCAGTGGCTTTAAGTACTTGATCATCAAGATAGGTTGCCTCATGATAAACCATATCTACTTCTTTTATTTTACTACAGATTGATTCATCATAAACAGTGTCAGCGCAGTAAGCATAGCTTTTAGCTGGCGATGAGGCGAAAGTGAGCTGTTTATTTTTAATGACTTTTTTTTCAGAAATAAAATCTTCGCCATTTTTCAAGTTTTCAAAAAAGGCTTTGGGTACATTATATTTTTTTAGGGCATCCATATTAAGCTTTCGAGGAAATTTTTTCTCCTGAAAATAAAATCCCCAGCAAGGAATCCGATGGCTTACCATAAAACTTCTTACAGAAAAATGAGCATCCTCCCATAGTATTTCTTCATTTTGGATTATATGAAAAATTAAACGATAAGGTAATTTACTTGCCGATACGGCCAGTTGAATATCAATAATTTCAGAAAGTCCTTCCGGGCTATATACATGAAGGTCTTGTAATCTATTATTTAAGGCTAAGCTGGTAATCAACCCAATAAGGCCAAAATAATGATCGCCATGTAAGTGGGAAATGAAAATATGATTCAGGTTTTTCCTTCTTATTTTATAACAATTCATCTGCATCTGAGTGCCCTCGCCACAGTCCACCAAAAATGTGTGTTCTGTAGTTTGCACAATTTGTGAAGTAGGGTGCCGGTCATGAGCTGGTATGGCAGAGTTATTACCTAATATAGTTACTGCAATCAAAATGTTTTGTTTGGGGTGTCAATAAAGTAAAGTATAATTTTTTAAGAAAACAACTCTCTTTCTATTTCTTCCATTTGCACTATGTCGCAGGCTTCACTTTCAGTGGGCGTTGTGTTCATCTGTTCTAAAAATCCATTTTCTTCAAGAAAAGCTTCTACGGCTTGCTGCATACAACATATAACCAAAGAACGCTTCAGGTCATAAAATTTTTGTTGAATTTCCAGTAACATTTCTGCAGTAAGGCTATTTAAAGATGAAAGGGATTCGAGATTCAAAACAATATTCGAAGCCGGCTCAGATAAATATTTTAGCAGTAAAACCTGTAGCTCTACTGTCATATTAGCAGACAATTCTACCTCTTTCAGACTAATAATGTGTAATATTTCTTTGGTACTAATTTTGAAATTCATATTTCGTCGTTATAAAGTATGCTAAAAATAGGGGACAAAGCCAAAGATATTAAAAACAAAAATCATTTTATACCTGACTGGAAAAATGAATAAATGAAATGTTCAAATTTTAAAATTTAGTAACCTGTTTTATTTTAACCTTTATTTAAAGGCGTTTTCAACACACTGTGCATTCTTTATTTCGTACTTTAATTAATTATATTCTTTATTATTGTATAGTATTAAATTCATTATAAATGGACAACAATTTTTCAACTCAGGTAAAAGAAATTATTTCTTACAGCAGAGAAGAGGCATTAAGGCTGGGTAATGATTTCATAGGTACAGAACATTTGGTGCTGGGCCTAATCCGAGACGGCGATAATACAGCTATGAAAATTCTTAAATCCCTGAATGTAGATGTGTATGAATTGAGGAAGGAAATAGAGCTGGCGGTAAAAGATAAAACCGGTAAAAATATTTCCAACATCAATTCACTGCCATTGACCAAGCAGGCCGAGAAAGTAATTCGCATTACTGTGCTGGAGGCTAAAACCAATAAAAGCCCAATGGTGGAAAGTGAGCATTTGCTTCTATCCATTTTAAAAAATAAGGAGAATATTGCCACACAGATTTTAAATCAATTTGATGTGGACTATGATATGTTTAAGAGTGAACTAGGGTTTGTAAAAACAGACACCAAAGCAGAATATCAAGATGAAGAAAATGAAGAATTTGAAGAAGAGAAAAAATCTTATTCTCAGCAACGGCCTGCAAAGGGCACTTCCTCACAAGCAAAATCAAAAACTCCGGTATTAGACAATTTTGGACGTGATATTACACGCCTTGCAGAAATGGGCAACCTGGATCCTATAGTAGGGCGCGAAACCGAAATAGAAAGAGTATCTCAGATACTTAGCAGGCGCAAAAAAAATAACCCTATTCTGATTGGTGAACCTGGGGTGGGCAAAACGGCCATAGTAGAAGGATTAGCACTCCGGATAGTGCAAAGAAAAGTGAGTCGTGTTTTATTTGATAAAAGGGTCATTTCTCTTGATCTCGCTGCTTTAGTAGCGGGCACCAAATACCGTGGTCAATTTGAAGAAAGAATGAAGGCCATCATGAATGAGTTGGAAAAAAACCGTGATGTAATTTTATTTATTGATGAAATACATACCATCATAGGCGCGGGCGGTGCCAGTGGGTCTTTAGATGCTTCTAATATATTTAAGCCGGCTTTGGCCCGTGGCGAACTGCAATGCATTGGCGCTTCTACACTGGATGAATATCGTATGTATATTGAAAAAGATGGGGCTCTTGATCGCCGTTTTCAAAAGGTAATGGTAGAGCAGCCAAGTGTAGAAGAAACCATTGAAATTCTTAATAATATAAAAGGGAAGTATGAAGATTACCACAATGTGATATACGATAATGAAGCCATTGAAGCTTGCGTAAAATTAAGTGACCGGTATATGACCGACCGCCTTTTGCCTGATAAAGCTATTGATGTACTTGATGAGGTAGGCGCCCGCGTACATTTGAAAAATATAAATGTTCCGGAGGAAGTAATCGAACTGGAGAAAAAAATAGATGACATTAAAAATGAAAAAAATAAAGTTGTAAAAAGTCAGCGGTTTGAAGAAGCGGCCTCACTTCGCGATACAGAGAAGCGACTACAGGAAAATCTGGAGAAGGCAAAAAATGATTGGGAGGAAGAAAGCAAACACAAACGATTCCCGATAAATGAAGAGGCTATAGCAGAAGTAGTGAGTATGATGACAGGAATACCTGTAAAAAGAATGGTGCAGGAAGAAACCGTAAAACTGAGGAAGATGGGCGAAGACCTCACCTCATCAGTAGTTGGGCAGGCTGAAGCCATTCAAAAAGTTGTAAAGGCTATTCAAAGAAATAGGGTAGGATTGAAGGACCCCAAAAAACCAATTGGGAGTTTCATTTTTCTCGGCCCTACAGGTGTGGGTAAAACAGAACTGGCCCGATCACTTGCGCGATATATGTTTGATAGTGATGATTCACTTATAAGAATTGACATGAGTGAGTATATGGAAAAATTTACTGTGTCAAGGCTTATCGGCGCCCCTCCGGGGTATGTAGGATATGAAGAAGGAGGCCAACTTACTGAAAAGGTAAGACGTAAACCCTACTCTGTAATCCTATTAGATGAAATTGAAAAAGCACATCCTGATATTTATAATATCCTGCTACAGGTGCTTGATGATGGCCAACTTACAGATGGTTTAGGGAGAAAGGTAGATTTTAAGAACACGCTTATCATCATGACCTCCAATATTGGTGCACGACAGTTAAAAGATTTTGGTGAAGGGGTAGGATTTACAACTGCCGCCCGAATTCAGAATGCAGAAGAGAACAATAAAGCAGTAATCGAAAAGGCGCTCAAAAGAACTTTTAGCCCGGAATTTTTGAACAGGATTGATGATGTGGTTATTTTTAATCAGCTAACAGAAGAGAATATCTATTCCATCATAGATATCCTGATGAAAGGTGTTACAAAAAGACTGGATAGCCTTGGGCTAAAGCTTGAATTGAAAGAGAACGCAAAAAAGTTTATTTCTGAAAAAGGATATGATTCACAGTTTGGTGCCAGGCCATTACATAGAGCTATTCAAAAATACCTTGAAGATCCGCTGGCCGAAGAAATTTTAAATATGAATGTAAAAGGCGGTGACCTGCTCGTGGCAAGTCTTGATGAAGAAAATGGTAAGATTGTATTTGAAATTAAAAAGGAGACCAAAAAGGGGAAAGCATCTGAAGTATAAAATTTTATAGTACTATTTAATGCCCGGCTGTATAGCCGGGTATTTTTTTTGAAAAAATGTGCCAAATTGGAGAGTAGTAGAAATTCTACGATTTGTAAAAGAAAAATAGCCAATTACTTTTGCTACATACTTTTTTTTTCATCACTTTTGTAGTTCGATGATTCCCAAAATTATTATAACAATTGATGGATTTTCCTCCTGTGGAAAAAGTACACTTGCAAAGCAACTTGCCAGAAAATTAGGTTATGCATATATTGATAGTGGAGCTATGTATCGTGCTATCACGCTTTATTTTGTGAGAAACAATGTGGATCTTTCTAACGTAGCTGAAATAAAATCAGCGCTGGAAAATATTAGTTTGGAATTTATTGTAAATCCAAAAAATGAACACTCCGAAATATACCTTAATGGCGAAAACGTTGAATACATAATCCGGGATCTGGTGGTGGCCGAAAAAGTATCAGAAGTAGCTGCACTGAAGGACGTAAGAACCTTTGCCGTAGCCGCGCAGCAGCAAATGGGAAAGGAAAGGGGTATTGTGATGGATGGCCGGGATATTGGCACTACGGTATTTCCGCATGCAGCGGTAAAGATCTTTATGGTAGCAGATGAAGCCGTGCGTGTAGAGAGAAGGTTTACCGAAATGTTTGAAAAAAATCCAAATATTGATCTGGATGAAGTGAAAAATAATATTGCACTTCGGGATTATATTGATTCTAATAGAAAAATAAGCCCCTTGAGGCAAGCGCCTGATGCGGTTTTGCTTGACAATACAAACCTCTCTCAAAAGGAACAATTGGATTTTGCCTTAAAACTGGTGCATGATCAATTTGAGCCGGTAGCAAAGTGATGGATTGCAATTAATCCTGATCCAATCTTTGAATTCCTGCTTTTGCAAATACAATCTTCTTTTGCTTATACAGGTTCCCCAATGCCATCTTAAAGCTCTTTTTGCTCATACCAAAGTATTTATAAATATCCTCCGGTTCAGAACGATCATTAAAAGGAAGGTAATTGTCATTATCTGCTAAAAGCCGCAATATTTTTTCAGTTTCATTTTCTATTCTGGAATATCCTGGTTTTCCGGCTGCAACATCTATCTTATTTTCAGGAAGGATATTTTTAATAAAGCCTGAAAAGGTATCACCTATCAAAATGTCTCTGTATATTTCATTATTATGCAGTATGCCTTTGTGCTGATTATTAATGATTACTTCGTAGCCAATATCTGTTTGCCTGTACACCAATAGTTTTACTTCTTCGAGAGGCTTGATGGTCAGGTTTTCATTGGATAGAAAGGGCTCTAATTTTTCAGTTCCTATCAGGCGCCCTGTTTTTTCGTCCATAATTATTTTTACCAAGTATTCGCCTCCGGTGTACATCACACTTTTTATTTTTGATTTTGGTACAAACAAGTCCTTCATAAGGCCCCAATCCAGGAATGCGCCCTGATGGGTTACATTCACTGCCTTTAATTTTACTATTTCACCCAACACACCCAGTGGCTTTTGTGTGGTGGCAATAGGCCGGTCTTCCCCGTCATGATACAGAAAAACAGTCAATTCGTCACCGATTTTACTACCTTTTGGTACAAATCTTTTTGGAAGCAAAATGCCTTCAGCGCCATCATCCATGAACACACCCATTTCTTTTTCCTTTAGAATCTTAAGATTATTGTATTCACCTATTTTTACCATATTGCCTGATTAAAGTAAATTTAAAACTCTTTTTAGAATTTAAATAAATGTATTATAAATAGAATGGGTTCTCTGACAAATAAATATTTTTTATTAAATAAACCTGTGAATATGGTTTCACAGTTTGTAAGCCCCCACAAGGTACCTTTACTGGCAGATTTAAATTATCAATTTCCTAAAGACATTCATGCAATAGGTAGATTAGATAGCAACTCTGAAGGACTATTATTACTTACCACAAATAAAAATATCACCCGCTTGTTATTTTCTTCAAAACAGCCCCATAAACGTGTATATCTTGTGCAGGTAAATAAAGCGGTAAGTGAAGAAAATCTTTTTCGGTTGCGCAATGGCGTTAGTATAAAGGTAAAGGAAGGTCAGTACTATATTACGCCTGCCTGCGATGTGCAAATTTGTAAAGATCCATCAACTTTTTTTTCAATAATACCTACGGGAAACTATTATGGAGTGCATACCTGGTTGCTGATTACTTTGTATGAAGGTAAGTTCAGGCAAGTAAGAAAGATGATGTATGCTATTAATCATCGTTGTAAAAGGCTTATCAGAATTAGCATTGAGGATTTAAATGTAAAAGGAATATTGCCCGGTGAAATTAAAGAAATCAGCGAAGATGAATTTTTCAGCAAACTGCATCTTGAAAATGATTGCAATTGAGTTAAATAAAATAATTGAATATTCGCAATCATTCATGAGGTAAACACAATTTGCTCATTATCCAAAAGTGGGTAGCTATTAAATTTGAGTAAAATGTTAGCTACCGTAATAACATCCTTCTGACAATATTCCGCTATTCTCTTCAAGTTTTTTTCTTTCCAGAATACATGGCCAACTTGGCTTCCATCAATATCATCCTTCGGCGATGGGATGCCCAGCACCGCAGCCAATAGTTTTAAAGAAATATAATGTTTATAATCACCAAACCGCCACAAATGCAATGTATCCATCACCGGAGTTTCCCAGGGTTTACGATTCTGAAAATCCATATATTCCGGTAGTTTCATGCTATGAACGAGCATTCGCCGGGAAAGAAAAGGGATGTCAAATTCTTTTATGTTATGACCTGTAAAAATCCATTGCCGTTGATGGGCATGCAACTGCTTCAGTGTTTCTTCAAATTGAATTAATACCTCTTTCTCGTTTTCGGAATAAATGGATTTTACCTTTAATTTCCATTGATTTCCGTCAAGCTTTAAATAGGCAAAACTGATACACACTACCTTGGCAAATTCAGCCAGAATAGCTGCTCTTGCAGGGTAATACTCTTCAGCTGAAATATTGGGAGGTAAATTTCTGGTAATTTTTTCAGTCCAGAGCTGCTTCCATTCTTCATCGAGCATCTGAAAATTCTCTTGCCCCGACACGGTTTCAATATCTATAAAAAATAAGTTTTGAAGTTGACTTCCATTCATAACAATTGATTTCTTTTACTAATTTAATTAATATTTATAATCATATTTATTTTTCTTTTGTTTTGCGTTTCTATGATAAGTAACTTTAGGGCTCTCATTTACATAAAAGAATTAAAGAAAAATCAACTTTAATTTTTGCAAAAAAATATAATTATGGGTGTAGTAAAAGAAAGGTTCAGAGTAAAGGCAGATCAACTATCAGCCGACGTAAAAGAAATTTTAAAAGAGCATGGCGACAAAACAATTGGCGAAGTAAAATTATCCCAAATATATCAGGGAATGCGCGGTATTACTGGCTTGGTAACGGAAACTTCTCTCTTGGATGCGCAGGATGGTATTCGCTTTAGGGGGTATTCAATTCCTGAATTGCAAGCAAAGTTGCCTAAGGCTGAGGGTGGTGATGAACCACTTCCCGAGGGGCTCTTTTACCTAATGCTGGTAGGCGAATTGCCGACTGATGAAGATGCCCAGCACATGAGCAGCGTTTGGCAGAGAAGAAGCCATGTGCCTAACTATGTTTTCGATACAATTGAATCTTTGCCGGAAACGGCACATCCCATGACGCAATTTGTAGTAGGGATAATGGCCTTACAAACAGAAAGCCAGTTTGCCAGAAGATATGCAGAAGGAATGAGCAAGAAGGAATACTGGGATGCTACATTTGATGATGCAATGGATCTAATTGCCCGCCTGCCGCGCATTGCAGCCTACGTTTACAGACGCAAGTACAAGAATGGAAAACATATACAGCCCAATGGACTATTGGATTGGGCTGGTAATTTTGCCCACATGCTTGGGTACAATGATGAAAGTTTTCGTGAATTGATGAGGCTCTATATGACCATTCATGCTGATCACGAAGGAGGAAATGTTTCAGCTCATACAGTACATCTTGTAGGATCTGCACTGAGTGATCCTTATTTGGCACTTGCTGCCGGAATGAACGGGCTCGCAGGCCCTTTGCATGGGCTTGCAAATCAGGAAGTGATCAAATGGATTTTTGAAATGAGAAAGGAAATCGGCAGTGATTTGCCTACTAAAGAACAAATAGAGGAGTATGTGAAACGTACGCTTGCCGAAGGAAAGGTAGTGCCCGGTTATGGCCATGCTGTACTTCGCAAAACAGATCCTCGCTTTGAAGCACAAATGGAATTTGGTAAAAAACACATGCCTGATGATCCATTGGTTCAAACGGTATGGAATATTTATGAAACGGTGCCCAATGTATTAGGCTCAATTGCTAAAATTAAAAACCCATGGCCTAACGTGGATGCGCACAGTGGGGCTTTGCTGGTTCATTATGGCATGGTAGAATATGAATTTTATACTGTACTGTTTGGTGTGTCCAGAGCATTGGGAGTATTAGCAAGCCTTTGCTGGGACAGGGCCCTTGGATTTCCGCTTGAAAGGCCTAAATCCGTTTCGACCAGACTGGTAAAATTATGGCTCGAAGGCAAGGAAGAGATATGGGGCGATTAAAAATAATATAGATCGTAGCGAATTGAATTTATCCATAAGTTTAATTTGGAGTAAATGAAGTTTAAAATCATTTCGTTTGTTATATTTGCGCACAGGCTCTAAGTTGAGCCTGTTTTTAGAAGGGGGATTAGCTCAGTTGGTAGAGTGCTTGCATGGCATGCAATAGGTCACCGGTTCGACTCCGGTATCCTCCACATTTTTTTTAGGGTCAATTCCTGAATATTATTATTCTCTATTCAATTAGATCCATTTTGACTCGCATCAGGTGGTCATTTCTTTCATGGCACATATTTCCCTTTTTCTGTTCAAAAAAATTAACGGCTTACTATAGAATGTGGTTAAACTTTTGAATTAATAATTCATCCAAAAACAAATTATTAAAAACCATGAAAAAAGTACACAGTATCCTCTTCATTGCAGTTATGATTTTTATATCATCTTGTGGCCCATCGGGTGCTGTGGTAAGAGTACGCCCCGAAGCGCCAGTATATATACGGCATGCTGCGCCAGGTCCGGGGTATGTATGGGCTGATGGCGATTGGGTATGGCAAAGAAATCGTTATGTATATCGTCAGGGGTATTATATCAAAGCCACACCGTATCATTCAAATTATATTCCGGGGCATTGGGATAAAAGGCGTAGAGGTTGGATATGGATACCAGGTCGTTGGAGATAGAAGTTGTATATCCTTCTGATCCGAAATTTATTCCTATTATTTAGCAGCCCTTTTGTATAGAAAGTAGGCAAGTGTAGCAAATACTAAATTAGGCAGCCATGCTGCAATGATTGGGTTGAAATTTGCCTTTAAAGAAAACACTGAGGCAAACCTTCCCACAAGTATGTACAGCACACAGATGAGTACCCCTACGGCCAGATGAAAACCACTACCGCCTCTTATTTTTTTTGAAGAAATGGTGGCACCAATTATTGTGAGGATTAAAACTGAAACAGGGGTGGCATTTCGGTTTTGTTTTTCAAGAATCAATGAATTTACATTTTCAGAACCCCGTATTTTCTCTAATTTGATAAACTCATTAAGTTCTGGTGTTGTCATCTTATCTTTCATATAATCATCCCGTTGAAGATCTCTGGGTTTAAAATTAAAATTCATTTGCATGGTAGCTTGTTCTGTCACCTGTTGATGTAAGCCATTTATTTTTCTTTCTACTACATTATCCAACCGCCATTTGCGGGTAGCTGTATCCCAGGTTATATTTTGAGCTCTCAGGTTATAGAATAATTGTGTGTTATGAAATTTTTGAATAAAGAAATTATTCCCTGTTTTACTCGTAGTGTCATAAAACCTTATCCCGGCATAGGAGAAGGAGTCGAGTTTGAAATATTTATTGCTGATTGTAGAAGTATTTTCATAGCCACCATAATTATAATCAATATATTTTGAATTGAAGTCAGCCCATTTACGATTTGCTGGTGGTAGTATATATTGATTGGCCCACCATAATATACCGGTAAACAATAGGCCGCCTATGATGTAGGGCATTAGAAATCGGCCAAAACTTACCCCACTACTTAATATGGCAATTACTTCAGAGCGGTTGGCCATTTTAGAAGTAAAAAATATTACAGAAATAAAAATAAACAGGGGAAAAAGCATTGCATCAATGCGAGGTACAAATCCGAAATAATAATCTTTAATAATAGCCTTTAAGGGTAGCCCCGTTTTTGCAAAATCATCCGTTTTTTCACTTAGGTCTATCACAATTACTAGCACGGTTAATGCTGCAAGGCAGAAAAAAAAAGTAACCAGAAATTTTAAAAAGATATAACGGTCTATTATTTTCATTAATTCACTTTTGTAACGGGCACGCTGCGCGCAAATGTAAAATAAATAGTAAGAGGTATATAGTTAAATAAACTTTTTCATTTATCCTTCTTTTGTTTTTTTATTTGGTAGATTTAGTTTTGGCAACCAGATTATAAGAATTCACCACCTGCTGCTTCAATTGATCGGTAGTGAGTATGCCGTTTATTATAATCGTATTCCAATGTTTCTTATTCATGTGGTAGCCGGGTAAAATACATTCATATCTTTCCCTGAGTAAAATAGCGTTTTCAGGCTCACATTTCACATTGATCTGCAGTGGGGTAGTATCGAGCGATGCCAACAGAAAAATTTTATTGGCTACCTTAAATACAAGGGTATGTTCACCAAACGGAAATCCTTCTGTAACATCCGGTAAGGTTAATGCATAGTGTCTAAGGTCTTCAATGTTCATTTTTTCTTGCTTGTGTTGCTGGTTTATGAAGGTATTAATTGAATACATTTTTCCAGACTTCCCTTCCAAAAAGGAATAGAAATGCAAAGCTCGTTTTTTATTTTATGAGTATCTAAAACAGAATAGGATGGCCGGCTGGCAAGAGTCTTGTAGGATTCTGAGGAAATAGGATTGATGATGCAATTACTATTTTTCATTTCCCGTATCGCATTTGCAAAATCGGACCAGGTAGTAATACCTTCATTACAATAATTATAAATGCCTGAAAAGGGGGTGCCACTTTCTGACTTTTGTACGAATTTTAAAATGACAGTGGCCAAATCTGCTGCATAGGTAGGGCAGCCATATTGATCATTAATGACGTTGATTGCGGGCTTGTCTTTAAAAAGGCGCAACATTGTTTTTACAAAATTATTTCCAAAAGATGAATAGACCCAAGAAGTTCGTATGATAAGGGATTGGGGGTTTTGCTTTAGAGCAAGCTCTTCGCCTTTTAATTTTGACCATCCATATACATTTATGGGTGATACAGCATCAGTTTCCTTCAACGGTTGATGGTGTTGACCATCATATACATAGTCGGTAGATATATGAATAAAAGTGGTGCCATACATTTTGCAAACCGCAGCCAGGTTGCCAACCGCATCACTATTAATCAGAAAAGCACTTTCAGTATCCTGCTCTGCCTTGTCAACAGCAGTATAGGCAGCACAATTTATAACGTATTGTATGTGATTTTTTTCAAAAAATAAATGAAGGGCTTCTTTGTTATCAATAGCTAAATTTTCTTTTGCGAGAAACAGAAATTCAAATTGCGGATGGTTAGGTGCTTGAACTTTTAATTCAGATGCCAATTGCCCATTGCTGCCGGTTACGAGTATAAGTGGTTTAATTTCGACAGCCGACATAGGATTTTTTTTTAATTAAAATTATTAAGGCATTCTTTCAGCCCAGGATACTTTTGATCTTTTTCTGAAACACTTACAGCATTTACAGGAATTTGCCAGTCAATAGCAAGCGCCGGATCATTCCAGGCAATACCCCCTTCATTCTCTTTATTATAATAGGCATCGCATTTATAAAATACTTCTGCACTTTCGCTTAAAACGCTATAACCATGTGCAAATCCTTTGGGCACTAAAAGTTGTTTTTTATTTTCGGCAGAAAGAATAATCGTATACGCATGGCCGTAAGTGGGCGAGCTTAACCGGATATCTACAGCTACGTCTAGGATTTTTCCACTTAAAACTCTGATTAGCTTTGTTTGTGCATACGGTGCTAATTGATAGTGTAATCCTCTGATAACGCCATAGCTTGATCTGGCCTGATTGTCCTGTATAAAATGTAGTCCTATCTTATTGTCGGAAAATAAGCGGCTATTATAGCTCTCGAAAAAATAGCCCCTTTCATCTTCAAAAATTGCAGGCTCAAATATGAGTAAATCTTCAATTTCCGTTTTGTAAAATGCCATAAATAAGTTTTGACAAAAATATTAAATTTGAAAAGCTTTCCTGAAAAAATCAATTGTGGAATGAAGGCCTTCATTAAATTTTACTGAGGGTGAATAGCCCAGTAGTTGTTTTGCAAGCGATATGTCTGCAAGAGAATTTTGAACGTCTCCATCGCGCGAAGCCCTGTAATTAGCTTCGGCAGAGTTGTTTAAATATTTGCGTACAGATTCGAATAAATAATTTATGGAGAAATTTTCACCTACTGCTACATTATAAACTTTATTGACTGCTGCTGCATTCTCTGTAAGCATCGCTTTAATATTTATTTGCACAGCATTGTCCACAAATGTAAAATCGCGTGTTTGTTGCCCATTTCCATTGATGTACACGGGAGTATTTTGCAGCAATCCTTTTACAAAAAGAGGAATTACAGCGGCATAGGGCCCATCCGGATCTTGACGTGGGCCAAAAATATTAAAATACCTAAACCCAATGGTACGAAGATTATATATTTTGGAAAATACGTCTGCATACAATTCGTCTGCTCGCTTACTTACTGCATAGGGTGAAAGGCAATTGCCAATCTTGGATTCTACTTTAGGAAGAGTTGTTTCATCGCCATATACCGACGACGATGAGGCATAAACGAAATTACCCACCTGGCATTCCACCGCTGCATGCAGCATATTTACAAAGCCTCCTACATTGATATCATTGGTGTTAAAGGGTTCTTTAATGGACCGGGGTACTGATCCCATAGCTGCCTGATGACTAACAAAATGTATGTCATGGCAAGCTCTTTTACATGTTTCGAGATTTCTAATATCGCCTTCTATAAATTCAAAGGCGGAATACTTTCTCAGCAAATCTAGGTTACTTTCAAACCCGTTGAGCATATTATCCAGTACTCTTACTTTGCCGGCATTATTTTTTAATAAATATTCTGCAATATGGCTGCCAATAAAGCCTGCACCCCCAGTTACTAAAAAATGATAACTGCTAAGGTCTTTTTCATGAAAAATATTTTCGTTCCCCATTTTTATAAGCTCCAGTATTTTCTTTCCTGAATTTTTCCTCTTAAAATTCCTTTCACATCTGCGATTAAAGCATCGGTAGTGGTCAGTCCGGCAATATCTTTTTCTGTCATTTGAAGATATGCATTGTGAGGTACTGCTATTACGATGGCATCATAATCTGTATCGAGGGACGAAGTTAATCCAAAACCATATTCATGTTGTAACTGATCACTATTCGCATGCGGATCTGTAATATGCACTTCTATAGATTGATTTATCAGCCCATTTATTACATCAGCCACTTTTGAATTGCGTATATCACTCACATTTTCTTTGAAAGTAGCGCCCATCACCAGTACTTTGGGGCGCTTATTTTCTTTGCAATATATTTTACAATGGTCTGAAATCTTTTCAGAAATATGAAATGCCATACCATCATTTATTTTTCTGCCAGCAAGTATTACCTGCGCATCGTAGCCTAATTGATTGGATTTAAAAGTAAGGTAATAGGGATCTACACCTATGCAATGCCCACCTACCAACCCCGGTTGGAATTTTAAAAAATTCCATTTGGTTCCTGCGGCTTCTAAAACCTCAAAGGTGTTAATATTCATTTTATTAAAAATGATAGATAGCTCATTCATTAATGCAATGTTCAGATCACGTTGCGTATTTTCAATGATCTTCGCGGCTTCTGCCACTTTTATTGATGAAGCTTTATGTACCCCCGCCTTTACTACCAGACCATATACTTTGGCAATAATATCCAGGCTTTCAGCATCACAGCCACTTACTACTTTTACAATATTTGCTAGCGTATGTTGTTTGTCGCCGGGGTTGATCCGCTCCGGTGAATAACCAATTTTAAAATCCTCAATGGCTTTTAGCCCGGATATTTTTTCAATTACAGGCACACAATCTTCTTCAGTACAGCCGGGATATACAGTGCTCTCAAAGACTACATAGTCGCCTTTCTTCACCACCTTTCCTATGGTTTCACTTGCTTTTAATATTGGCGTGAGGTCTGGTAGATTATTTTGATCTACCGGTGTAGGTACAGCTACTATAAAAAAAGTAGCTTCTTTTAATACATCCAGGTTATTCGTAAATTGGATATCGCAATTTTCAAAGGCGGAGGCTTCAAGCTCCTCGCTTGGGTCAATGTTGTTTTGCATTAAGGCTATTCGTTCCTTATTGATATCGAATCCTATAACGGATACTTTTTTTGCAAACTCAAGTGCTATTGGTAATCCTACGTATCCTAGCCCAATTACTGCCAGCTTATTTTTTTTGTTGATCAGTTCCTCATACATGATTTCTTCCTTTCTGTTATTCCTGTTAATATTTTTTACTTATAAATTCTTTAGGTTGCTTATATAGCTCTTCAGGTGGTAATGACTTAAAATATTCATAGGTGATTTTTAAACCTTCCTTTCTTTGTACTTTGGGTTGCCATCCTAAAATCTGCTGTGCCCTTGTAATATCGGGCTGGCGCTGCTTAGGGTCATCTACAGGCAATGGTTTGTAGATGATCTTTCTGTCTGTGCCGGTTAATGTGATGATCTCTTCAGCAAAATCTTTTAAGGTAATTTGGTCGGGGTTACCAACATTTACCGGCATAGCATAATCGCTGAATAATAATCTGTAAATTCCTTCAATTAAATCATCAACATAGCAAAAGCTTCTGGTTTGGGAGCCATCGCCAAATACGGTGAGGTCTTCGCCTCTTAGTGCCTGGCCAATAAATGCAGGCAAAGCCCTGCCATCATTAAGGCGCATACGGGGCCCGTAGGTGTTAAAGATTCGTATGATGCGCGTTTCCAATCCATGAAAGGTGTGGTAGGCAGTTGTTATTGCTTCCTGAAATCTTTTTGCTTCATCATATACTCCACGTGGCCCAATAGGATTTACATGCCCCCAATAATCTTCATTTTGCGGATGAACTAATGGGTCGCCATATACTTCACTTGTAGAAGCTACCAGTATTCTTGCTTTTTTTGCAAGAGCAAGACCCAAGCAATTATGAGTTCCTAACGAACCAACTTTTAAAGTTTGAATGGGTATTTTTAAATAATCTATTGGGCTTGCCGGTGAGGCAAAATGCAGGATATAATCAAGTTTGCCCGGAACATGAATAAATTTAGAAACATCGCAATGATAAAACTCAAAATCTTCTAATTTGAAAAGGTGCTGAATATTTCTAAGATCGCCTGTAATTAAATTATCCATCCCTATTACATGCATTCCTTCCTTTATAAACCGGTCACACAGGTGCGAGCCTAAAAAACCTGCTGCGCCTGTAATAAGTATTCGCGGTTGAGCCATTTTGTTAGTGTATTATGAGCTTTAAGCTATGAATATATTTTTTTTAAAGAATGATTTTTATACAATTTCACGCTTACCTACTATTTAAATGTACCGCCGCCCGTCCAATACTTTCATAATAGAATCCTAACTCCTTCATTTGGTACAATTCAAACAAATTCCGGCCGTCGAAAATAACATTATTTTTCATTTCCTTTTTTATCCGGTTAAAATCAGGCGTGCGGAATTCATTCCATTCTGTTGCTATCAGTAGTGCATCTGCATCTTTTAATGCCTCATATTGATTTTCTGAAAAATCAATCATATCTCCCATTGCATGCTTTACGTTTTCCATTGCTTCAGGGTCAAATGCGGTAACCTTTGCTCCGGCACTCAATAATTTTTTTATAAGAATTAAGGAAGGTGCCTCTCTTATATCATCTGTATTAGGCTTGAAGGCCAGCCCCCAAACGGCTATTTTTTTTCCAGACAGGTCGTTATTAAAATATGAAAGTATTTTGGGGAAAAGATGCATTTTTTGTGCATCATTTACCTCCATTACAGATTCAAGAATTTTAAAACTATAATTCACTTCCTGAGAAGATTTTACCAGCGCCTGCACATCTTTAGGAAAGCAACTGCCTCCATAACCAATACCGGGGAAAAGAAATCTTTTGCCTATGCGTTCATCGCTTCCTATGCCACGGCGAACCATATCTACATCGGCACCCAATTTTTCACAAAGCAGTGCTATCTCATTCATAAATGAGATTTTGGTAGCTAAAAATGCATTTGCAGCATACTTGGTAAGCTCTGCTGAGCGCTCATCCATAAATATTACAGGGTTGCCCTGGCGTACAAAAGGGGCATATAATTCGCCCAATAATTTTTGAGCTTTCTCTGAGGTAGTGCCAATTACCACCCTGTTTGGCTTCATAAAATCTTCTACTGCTACGCCTTCTCGCAAAAATTCAGGATTGCTTACTACATCAAATAATTCTTCCGATCCGGTTATACTTCGCGCCTTTAATTCCTTTAAAATATTGAGTTGAACCTTTTCGGCGGTACCTACGGGCACCGTACTTTTATCAATAATTATTTTATAATCTTCACTTTTTAAGAGCTTGCCGATTTGCGAAGCTACCTGCAGCACATATTTTAGGTCTGCGCGGCCATCTTCATCCGGTGGGGTAGGTAGCGCCAGAAAAATGATTACAGCATCTTTGATTCCCTCTTCTAGTGAAGTGGTGAATTTTAAACGACCTTCTTTCTGATTGCGTATGAAAATCTTTTCAAGGCCGGGTTCATATATGGTGACTTTGCCTGAATTTAATTTTTTGATTTTATTCTCGTCAATATCTACACAGCAAACGTTATTTCCACTTTCTGCGAAGCAGGTTCCCGTGACCAAGCCAACGTATCCTGTGCCTATTACAGCAATTTTCATATCTATTTATTTATAAATTCTAATACATTTTTACTTATAAAATTCAATTGATCTTCATCAAGTTCAGTATGCATTGGTAATGATACCACTCGGTGCGTGAGCCAATCTGTTTTTTCCAGATGGTAATCTGCACCCCCCCATTCAGCAAACATTTGTTGCTTGTGCGCTGGTACCGGGTAGTATATCATTGAAGGAATATTATTTTCCGATAGATATTCAACCAGCCCATTACGATCCACACCTTCCAGAATTAACGTGTATTGATGAAAAACATGTTTACAATATGCTGCGCGAAAAGGGATGGTGATTTTATTATTTTGTGCAAAAGCACTATCATAAAAGTCTGCCGCTTTTCGCCTTGCATCTATATAACTGTCCAATAACGGTAATTTTATATTTAATATTGCCGCCTGCAATGCATCGAGCCTAGAATTGCATCCTACTATTTCGTGATAATATCTTGTTTTCTGGCCATGGTTGGCTATCATCTTCAATTTTTCAGCCAGGGTATCATCATTTGTACACATTGCACCGCCATCACCATAGCATCCCAGATTTTTGCTTGGAAAAAATGAAGTGCAACTAATGTCACCTATGCTACCTGTTTTTTTAGTAGTTCCATTTTTAAAAGTATAATCACTTCCAATAGCTTGGGCATTATCTTCTATTACATATAAATTGTGTTCTCGGGCTATTTCCATTATTTCTTCCATAGGGGCCGAGTGGCCGTAAAGATGTACCGGTACTATAGCTTTAGTTTTAGGGTTAATTGCTTTTCTTATGGCATTGGGGCTTATACAAAAAGTCTTAGTATCCACCTCTACGAATACTGGCTTTAATTTCATCAACGCAATCACCTCGGTAGTGGCTACAAATGTAAAAGAAGGGGTAATTACTTCATCACCTGGCTGTAGCCCCAAAGCCATCATGGCTATTTGCAGGGCATCTGTGCCATTGGCGCAAGGAATTACGTGTTTTACCCCAAGGTAGGCAGCCAAGCTTTGCGAAAATGAATTGACCTGCGGGCCTCCAATGAAAATACTAGAATTAAGAACTTCAGAAATTGCTGCATTTACTTTATCGCTGATAGCAAGGTATTGCTGCTTTAGATCTACCATTTGAATAGGTCTCATGGTTGCTTATTTTTTTTTGACGGGGGCAAAGATAACTACAGAATTTCTTATATTAATTATAAAGACAAGCAGTTAGTTTTGTAGGAGATTAAAGTAGTTGCCCATGTTGTTTTATAATATTTTTTTATTTCTGTATAAGGCAGGTATTCATCTGGCTGCCACCTGGAACCCCAAAGCCAGATTGTGGGTAAGTGGGCGTAGCAATACTTTTGAACTATTACAAGCTGCCATTATTGAGTGTAAAGGAAAAAAGATTGTGTGGATGCATTGTGCCAGCCTTGGTGAATTTGAGCAAGGCCGCCCGCTTTTAAACAGTATAATTGAACATTCGCCTGAGGTGGAATTTTTTATTACTTTTTTCTCGCCTTCCGGGTTTGAAAAAATAAAAAAGGATAAGGAATATAAATATGTTTTTTATTTACCAATGGATTCTTCAGGTAATGCAAAAAACTGGATAGCCATTTTAAAACCTCACTTGGTTTTATGGGTCAAATATGAATATTGGTATTATTACTTAAGAGAAATACAAGCCAACCAGATTCCCTTAATCATGGTATCAGCAATCTATCGGCCATCACAGATATTTTTTAAATGGTATGGAAAATTATATGTAAAGATCCTGAATGCATTTTCACATTTTTTTGTGCAAAATTCAGACTCCAAAAATACCTTGAAAACCATTATTTCTGAGGATCGAATTACAATCTCAGGTGATACACGATGCGACCGGGTAATTAATATTGAATCTGATTTTTCGGAAGTGCCAGGTATAAAAGAATTTTGTGCCGGCAAAACGGTAGTGGTGATTGGGAGCAGTTGGGAAGATGATGAAACTGAATGGGTGCATTTTGTCAGGACGAAAAAGGAAATAAAATTCATTATTGCTCCTCACGAAATAGATAAAGACAATCTTGTGGATGTAAAGAAAAGATTCCCTGAAAGCATTCTTTATTCTGATTGGTTGGCTCAGGCAAATGTACCCAATCAGATAAAAGCGCCGCACTGCCTAATAATTAATAATATTGGCATTTTATCAAGATTATATTATTATGCCACTATTACCTATGTGGGTGGGGGTTTTGGTAAAAATGGTCTTCATAATATTTTGGAGGCTGCTGTATATGGAAAGCCGGTAATCTTTGGTCCAGAGTATGAAAAGAATTTTGAGGCTACAGACTTAATTGAAAATTCGGGTGGAATAAGTATTGAAAATGCGCTTGAACTTGAAAAAGTGATGAATGAATTATTGACTCACCCCGAAGAAATAACAAACAGGGGAGAAGCAGCTAAAAAATATGTGTATGAAAATAGCGGTGCTACCAAAAAAATTGCCACGTATTTGGCAGACGGTAGATTGATTTAAAGATTTTAGAATTTTACCATTTTTCATTTAAAATTCACCGTTTACTAAATGATTTAAACGTATTAGAAGTTATTTTCAGTACTTAATTAATTGATGTTTAGTTTTATTGGCAGTGTTTTTCTATAATCCATTTTTTTTAAAACCAGAAGGGTGATTATCAAAAAGGTTCTTCATTTATTTTTTTTGCGATTATTTTTTACCCTTTTGATTTTTTTTCAAATCGGGGTACAAAATGTTAATAGCCAAAGCAGGTATGTAGATAGCTTGGTAGATTGGGTAGATCAGCATTCAAGAATAGATTCTCAATATATATTAACCCTTCATCGTATTAGCTACCGCTATAGTGAGAATAACATTCAAAAGGCATTTAAATATTATGAAAGGGTATTTAGTTTAAGCGACAGCCTCAATTTTACTTATGGGAAATCGCTCGCACAGATTAATCTTGGAATCCTGCTTTCAGTTACCGGTAATTTTATGAATAGTAACGAAGCCTATTTTAAAGCGATAGAATTTGCCAGGCAATGTAATGCAAAGCGTCAGATAGCCATTTCATTAAATAATATTGGTGAAAACTTCGAGTCGCTTAATGAGTTAGCAAAGTGTCGTGAATATACTTTGCAGGCCATTACCATAAATACAGAACTGAAAGCCTGGCGCGGGGTAGCCATCAACTATGAACTGTTGCAGCGATGTGATATTGAGGAAAAAAAATATGGCGATGCAATGACGCACTTAAATCTTGGATTTCCTTTTGCCGAGCTATCTAAAGAAAATTATATACTTTCTCTGTATTATGTAGGGTATGGAAAACTAAGTGCTCTCAAAAAAAATATTGATTCAGCAAATATTTATTTCAATATAGGGATGAACCATGCCAGGGCAGAAGGTGACCAAAGAAATATATACGAAGTGTATATGGCAATGGCCGATTATTTACCACAACTTTCTTTGACTACTAAAATTGAATATTTGGATAGTGCGTATTCGATTTCAGCACGTACTAAATATCGTGAGGGAATTGGTAAAGCAGCACAAGCACTTTCCGCCATATACGACAAGGAAAATATGCAGGATTCATCTATGGCTTATTATCATATTTACCGGAGCAACTTTGATTCAATGTTTTCTGAAAATAACCGTAGAAATGTAATCATAAGAGAAACAGATTGGCAGATAAAACAAAAAGAAATAGAGAATAAGCATTTAAAAGAATTATCGGTAATTCAAAATCGGGATATCATCTTCAAAAACTCTCTGCTGATGGCTTCGGCAGTATTATTGATTTTATTGATCATTACTTTTTTTGCAGTGAATAAAAATATAAGCAATGCAAAAAAACAAGCCGAAGCAAATTTTAATAAAAAAATTGCTGAAGTACGAATGGAGTCTCTGCGTTCGCAAATGAATCCTCACTTTATTTTTAATAGCCTCAATAGTATTGAGAACTTTATGATGCGTAATGAACGAAGGGCGGCGAGTGAATACCTGCAAAAATTCTCATCACTCATACGTATAATTTTGCAAAATAGCCGGGCTCAATTGGTGCCTTTTGTACAAGACCTTGAAGCTATAAAATTATATATTTCTCTGGAACAACTTAGGTTTAACGATAAGTTTAAAGTAAAAACAGTGATAGACCCGGAACTACTAAATGAAGATTACCAGGTGCCACCTTTATTAATACAGCCCTATGTGGAAAATGCCATTATTCATGGCCTTTCGCAAAAGGAGGAGGAAGATCTTGAGCTATTGGTAAAAGCAGAATTGATAGACGGGTATATCATATACACGATTGAGGATAATGGTATAGGGCGCACGCTTTCAGCTAAATACAATGAGCATAAAAAACCGGCACACATGAGTGTGGGATTAGAACTTTCACGGGAAAGGATAAATATATTTAACACGCAATATAATGGTGATGGAAGTGTGACGATTACAGATTTGCCGGGGACAAATGGTCATTCCGGTGGTACACGTGCAGTTCTTAAAATTAAAGCAGTTTAAATAAAATATTTTTAATTATGGAACAATTAAATGCCATTTTAGTGGACGATGAACTTCCCAGTTTGCAAAATCTGGAGCAAAAATTAATTGAATTTTGCCCTGATATAAAAATACTGGCGGCAACTCAAAAGCCTGAGGAAGCCATCCACCTACTTACAGACCTAAAGCCTGATGTTGTTTTTCTGGATATTGAAATGCCAAGAATGAATGGCTTTAAAATGCTGGAGGAGGTGCCCGAAAAAAATTTTGAGATTATTTTTACAACAGCTTATAATCATTACGCAATAGACGCAGTAAGGTTGAGTGCATTTGATTATCTTGTAAAACCAGTAGCAGTACAAGACCTGCAAAATGCAGTAGCCCGGCTTATGAATAACAGAACGGTGCATACACCACAGAAACTGGATATCTTAAAGCAAAGCCTATCAAATACCAGGTCGCAGAATGATAAGATTAGCATTTCTACTTTAGATGGAATGGAATTTTATGAAATTAAAGAAATAGTAAGAATTGAATCAAGTTCCAATTATAGCAAAATATTTTTCATAGATAATACACAGGTGCTGGTATCAAAAATTCTAAAAGATTTTGAAGAAATCCTAATGCCCTACAGGTTTTTTAGAATTCATCATTCTCACCTCATTAACCTCACTTACATCAAAAAATATCTACGGGGCGATGGCGGACAGGTGATTTTGCAAAACAATGATGTAATAGATGTATCCAGAAGAAAAAAGGATGAATTTCTAAAATTAATCAGCTAAGAAAAAACTTCTTTCTGCTCAGCCAAATATTTTATTAAAGAACAAGGCAGGTGTCCAATGTTTTTTCCACCCTTAGCAGTACATTATATTTTATCTTTGTCCCATTATTAAAGGACTATTATGAGTATAAATAATGTAGCTGTGATAGGCGTCGGTACTATGGGCAATGGCATTGCACATGTGTTTGCACAGAATGGATTTTCTGTAAAGCTGATAGATGTATCTGATGCTCAATTAAAAAAAGCGATTTCCACAATTGAAAAAAATCTACAGCGGCTTGTATCAAAAAATATAATTACAGCTCAACTAAAGGATGTGACGCTGGAAAATTTACAGACCTACACTTCAATAGAAAATGGGGTAAAGGATTGTGATCTTGTAATTGAAGCTGCTACTGAAAATATTGATTTGAAATTAAAAATATTTTCGGAGATACAGTCTTGGGCACCGGAGCACTGTATTTTGGCTACCAATACTTCATCTATATCCATTACCCAGATTGCAGCGGTTTGTAAAAAACCTTCACAGGTCATAGGAATGCATTTTATGAATCCTGTACCTGTTATGAAATTGGTGGAGGTGATTAAAGGATATCACACCAGTGATGAGGTTACTAATATCATTGTGGCAGTGTGTGCTCAATTGGGTAAAACACCTTGTGAAGTAAATGATTATCCGGGGTTTGTTGCCAATCGAATTCTGATGCCTATGATCAATGAAGCTATATATACTTTACATGAAGGAGTGGCAGGTGTAGAAGAGATAGATCAAATAATGAGGTTAGGCATGGCCCACCCAATGGGGCCTTTGCAATTGGCCGATTTTATAGGATTAGATGTTTGCCTTGCAATTCTTGAAGTATTGCATAAAGGGTTTGGTAATCCTAAATATGCGCCATGTTCATTATTAGTAAATATGGTAATGGCAAAAGTTTTGGGCAGAAAATCCGGGGAAGGTTTTTATAAATATGAAGAAGGAAGTAAGGATGTAAAAGTAAGTGCCAGATTTATTTCTTAATATAAGGTACCCGATTATTGAAAGATCACGAAGTGGGCGCATCTTCATTTAAAATTATTTTTTCGGCATCAGCCAGTTTCTTTTTTAACTGACCTGTGAGGGTGTGCCAAAACATTACAAAATCGCTACCCAGACTGTATAAGGGATATACAAATGTAGCCGGTTTGTTTTTTTCAAAAAAGAAATGGCCAACCCATGCAAAACCGTAGCCTGCCAACGGAATTACTACAAACCAAAACCACCTTCCGGTGATAAATCCTAAAATAATACAAATAAAAATCAGCAATGTGCCTATGAAATGGAGCGCCCTGCTGGTGGAATTTCTGTGTTCAGTAAGGTAAAATGGGTAAAACTGCCAGAATGATTTGTATTTCTTTTCCATAAAATTTATTTTATTAGTTCATTATACCTGTTTACTCAACTAAGCCACCTGAGTGCATTTTTGAAAAGTAGCTTTTCTTTTATATCTGAAGTGAAAGCCGATTCAGAAATTAATTTACCGGGGTGATGCTCGCCTAACGGGAATGGATAATCGCTGCCAAGGCAAATAAAATCTTCGCCCATCACATCCAGAATATATTTCAAAGCAGATTCATCATGCACTAAAGAATCAATATAAATTTTTTTTAAATAAGATGAAGGCTTCTGCCTATTATCAACGGCGCATAAGTCTGGCCTCACTTCAAACCCATGATTTATACGGCCTATGGTTGCAGGAAATGAACCACCACCATGCGCAAATGCAAATTTCAAGGATGGAAACTCTTCGAGTACGCCCGAAAAAATTAAAGAGCAAATAGCTCTGGAAGTTTCTGCAGGCATGCCTACAAGCCATGGAAGCCAATACTCAGGCATATCACTTTGCCCCATCATTTGCCAGGGATGAACGAAAATGGAACAACCTATTTTTTCTGCATGTTCAAAAAAAGGTAGAAATCTTTTATCACTAAGGTTTATGCCATTTACATTTGTGCCTATTTCTATTCCTGCAAATTTTAATTCTTTTACACACCGGGTCATTTCTAGTATTGCAAGATCTGTATCCTGCATGGGAACAGTACCCAGCCCTATAAAGCCCTCAGGGTCTTTACCAATTGTTTCGGCTATATGGTCATTGAAAAACCGGGAAGTCTCTAAGGCATCTGCCGGGCGGGCCCAATAATTGAAAAGTACAGGTATAGGCGAAAGCACCTGTGTTGTTACACCGGTTTGTGCCATATCCTTTTTTCTTTCTGTAGGCTCAAAGCAATTATTTTCGACTATACGAAAAACTTTATCGCCCTTCATCATACACGCTTTACAATCTCTATGCTCCAGATGAATGAAATCGCCATAGCCAAATTTTTTGGCCCAATGGGGTATTTCTGGTGGCATGATGTGCGTATGAATGTCTATTTTCAAAAGATGATATTGGATGTAAAATTATGTGATTATTATTTTTGAGGTGGCTGCATTACCTCGCCACATTTTTTACAGGTGCGCAATTCACTATTTGAGTAAAATTTTTGCATGATGGGGGGTAATTGGCTTACTATATCTTTCACAAACACGAATTCTTCATAAAGTTTGTTGCCGCAATTTTCACAGAACCACATGAACGCGTCTTCCTCATTGTCTGCTTCCTCTCTTATTTTTTCAATTACCATTCCTACGGTATTCTCTGGCCGTTGCGGCGAATGGGGTGTTTTAGGCGGCAGCAAAAAAAGATCGCCTTCGTTAATCTCAATACTGCGCGGAGTGCCGTTATCAATTATTTTTAAAACTATATTTCCTTCTACCTGATAGTATAGCTCTTCACTTTCATTGAAATGATAGTCTTTTCTTGAATTGGGGCCACCTACTACCATCACAATAAAATTTTCTGCATTCTTATATACACACTGGTTACCAATTGGTGGTTTCAAAAGGTCTCTGTTATCTGCAATCCATTTTTTTAAATTAAAGGGTGAAGCAATCGGCATATTTATAAGTTTAAAACTTGAAAGGAAGAATTAAAGTACGAAAAATTTTATGAATCGTTACCTTTATTTTATGGTCAAGATTCCTGACAAAGTAAACAATTTTATTGGCGGAAAATATTGTGCGCCTGCAAGTAAAAAGTACCTTAAAAATATTAACCCAGCTACAGGCGAGGTGCTGGCTTCTATAGCGGCAAGTGATGCACGCGATGTAGAGAATGCAGTGGTCTGCGCAAAAAAAGCTTTCCCAGAATGGTGTAAAACCACTCCAGAAAACCGGTTTTTAATCTTAAATAAGTTGGCCGGATTAATAGAAGAGCATAATGACGAGTTAGCCCTTATAGAAACGATGGATAATGGAAAACCGTTGTGGCTGAGTAAAAGGGTAGATATACCCAGAGCAGCAGCCAATTTCAAATTTTTTGCTACTGGTATTATGCATTTTTCTCAGGATAGCCATGCTATGGCTAATGCCATTAATTATACACTTAGGCAACCATTGGGAGTAGTAGGCTGTATTTCGCCATGGAATTTACCTTTGTATTTATTTACCTGGAAAATAGCGCCAGCACTGGTCGCAGGTAATTGTGTGATTGCCAAACCTTCGGAGGTAACACCCATCACTGCCTCTATTTTGGGTGAACTATCAGTTAAAGCAGGCTTACCACCAGGGGTGTTGAATATTTTGCATGGTACAGGTAAAAATTGCGGCGAAGCAATAGTGAGCCACCCTGAAATAAAGGCGATATCTTTTACAGGAAGCACACGTGCAGGCAAGGAAATTTCTGCAATAGCAGCTCCGATGTTTAAGAAAATATCTCTCGAATTGGGCGGGAAAAATCCGAATATAATTTTTGCTGATTGTGATTGGGAAAAAATGATGAAGGTGACTTTACAATCTTCTTTCAGCAATCAAGGCCAAATATGCCTTTGTGGCAGCAGAATACTCGTGGAAGATAGTATTTATAAAAAATTCAAAAAAGAATTTGTAGCGCGTACAAAATTATTGACAGTAGGCGATCCAATAAATGATAAAAGTATGCAGGGCGCTATAGTAAGTGAGGTTCATTTTAATAAAATTTTAGGCGCAATAGAAACCGCAAAAAAAGAAGGAGGAAAAATTCTTTGCGGTGGCAAAATGGTAAAGATGAAGGGCAGATGTAAAAATGGCTATTTCATTGAGCCAACGGTTATAGAAGGCTTAGGGCCTCAGTGCAAAAGTAATCTTGAGGAGATATTTGGCCCGGTAGTAACTCTTCAATCTTTCAGAAATGAAAGTGAGGCATTGAGGCTGGCGAACTATAGTGAATACGGGCTTTCAGCTACACTGTGGACTCAAGATATTAATTGCGCTCAACGAATGGCTACAGCCTTGCAGGCAGGTATTGTATGGGTAAATTGCTGGTTGCTAAGAGATTTGAGGACGCCCTTTGGTGGAGTAAAAAATAGTGGCACCGGAAGGGAAGGAGGTTGGGAGGCACTTCGTTTTTTTACCGAAGCTAAAAACGTATGCGTAGATTTTAGTTAGACTTAAATTTTTATTTCAAATGACCGATAACAACAAGGCCAATATAGTTTTGACTAATAATGCTGCAAAACCTTTGGGCGCTTATCCTCATGCGCGAAGGGCAGGAAATTTATTATTTCTATCAGGTATCGGCTCCAGAAGGGTAGCAGATAATGCGATACCGGGATTAGAAGTTGATAAAGATGGAAAAAAATGTGGGCATGATATCATAGCCGAGTGCCATCAGGTATTTGCCAATGTGAAGGGAGTACTTGAAGAGGCCGGTAGTGATTGGAGCAAAATTATTGATGTAACAGTTTTTCTTACCGATATGAAAAATGATTTTGAAAAATTTAATGAGATTTACAATGAATACTTCGGGGAGGTATTGCCCTGTAGAACTACGGTGGAGGTTAAAAGTTTGCCCAGCCCTATTTCAATAGAATTAAAAGTAATTGCCATGGTTTAGCTGAAGTGTTTCATTTTACAGAAAAAAATAATATTCAAAAAAGGTAGCGCTCTAATGGATTGGTACCTGATAAAATTACTTAAATGACTTTTACCTACTCTGCAGAATTTGCAAAAAAATTAGATACCGAAGATCCATTAAAAGAATTCAGAAATGAATTTTTTATACCTGTATTGCATGGGCAGGAAAGTATTTATTTTACTGGTAATTCTTTGGGCCTTCAGCCTAAGAAGGCGCAGGAAAATGTGTTGGATGCTTTGGAAGATTGGGCTACCTACGGTGTAGAAGGCCATGAGCATGCGCGAAACCCTTGGTTGGGATATCATGAAATGTTTCCAACTTTATTAGCACCTATTATAGGTGCCAGGCAAGAAGAGATTGTAGTAATGAATCAGTTGACTGTGAATCTACATTTGTTGCTTACTACATTTTACAGGCCGCAGGGAAAAAGGTATAAAATTATTTTTGAAGAAAAGGCTTTTCCATCAGATGAATATGCGCTTCAGTCGCACATAAAATTAGCAGGATTATCTAATGATGCTCTTGTGGAAGTACGTGCCAGAGAGCACGAAACTGCAATTCGTGAAGAGGACATACTAATGGCTATAGAAGCCTGTGGTGATGAGTTGGCGCTGGTGCTTATAGGCGGCGTCAATTATTACTCAGGGCAGGTTTTTAATATGAGGGCTATTACAGAAGCCGCACATAAGGCAGGTGCATTTTGTGGCTTTGATCTGGCACATGCAGTGGGGAATGTGCCTCTTCAATTGCATGATTGGGATGTTGATTTTGCCTGCTGGTGTTCTTATAAATATTTAAATTCAGGCCCTGGTGGTGTTGGAGGTGCGTTTATACATGGCCGGCATGTTAGTAATGCAAATCTATTAAGGTTGCAGGGCTGGTGGGGTACCAATAAGGATCGCCGTTTTAAAATGGAAAAGACCTTTGATCCGATACTAACTGCCGAAGGGTGGCAATTGAGTAATGCACCCATAGTGAGTATGGCTGTACATCGGGCAGCATTGGATATTTTTCAAAGTGCAGGGTTTAAAAATATTCTTGATAAAAGCAGATTGCTAAGTGCGTGGCTGCATTTTGTTTTGAATGAGGTGAATGGTGGTGGTGAAAAATTATTTAATCTCATTACCCCTGCAAATTCTCAGGAGCATGGAAGTCAGGTTTCTTTACTGATGCTTAAGGATGGGAAACATTTTTTTGAGATACTAAAGAAGAATCGAGTGATAGCTGATTGGAGAGAGCCAAATGTAATCAGAATTGCACCTGTACCACTGTACAACACATTTAGTGAAGTATTTATTTTTGCCGAAATATTACGGAAAAATATTTCTTTACCTAAATAAATGGGGAAGTTACCGGCCTGATATGTATCGTGGTAAGTAACTTAATTTTTAATTAATGATTAATATCATCTCTCCTCCTTACCTGTATCATATTTTCCGCCTCTTTCTCTTTTTATTTTTACTAAAATGATTTTTCCATTAATAGTAAAAATTAATTTATGAAAGACATTCTGGTACCTATTGACTTTTCAGACGCATCGTTTAATGCCTTGCATTACGCAGCGTTTCTGGCAAATGCATTTGCCGCAAACCTGATTGTAGTACATGCCTATACAGGTACACAGGCATTTGATGAGACACTTGATAATCAGGTGTATGATTCTATAGAAGAACTTGATGAAGCTAATGAGGAATTTTTGAAAAATGAGATCAATGGAGTTGTCAGAAAATTTACTATTAAAGCTGAAGGCGTGATTTCTAAAGGAAGCCCGGAAGTGGTAATAAAAGAAATAGCCCAAAAGCGAAATGTATCCATGATCGTAATGGGTATGAAAGGAAAAGGCGAAAGCAATTCATTTTTCGGAAGCACCACTACTGCAATGGTTTCTAAAGTAGAAATGCCCTTGCTTGTAGTACCTCAAAATGCACCTTACCAGTCACTCCATACAATTACTATTGCTTCAGATTTTCAGGATGTAAAGTTACCGGCTTCGGTAAACTTATTGGCTAGCATAGTTGAAAAATTCAATGCCTTGTTACAAATTGTGAATATTCGTAAAAGGAACGAAGAAATTTCTGATAAAGTAATAGCTGACAAGCATAATGCAGCGCAACTTTGGGGTAATCATGCACCTACTTTTCATATAATTGAAGCAGATACTTTTGAAGAGGGAATCAATACATTTCTGAACAGTAAGCCTACTGATATGCTGGTGATGGTAGCCCGAAATCATAGTTTTTTTGAAAAGATATTAGGTGTATCACATACAAAAGCGATGACAAGGCAGGTGAAGATGCCTTTGCTGATATTGCATGAAGATGCAAATTAGGGGATTGAATAGATCAATAGATAAATACTACTGATCAATTTAGTTGTCATCGGATGCATAGCTGTGGTATTTGTTTTGTCAAATTTTCGTAAAGTGCTTGGCGAGTAAATAAATAAGGATAAATTTGTCTTTTATTATATGATCAGGGAAAAACAAAAAATTGTCATCTTTTTTGCACTTATTACAATATTTATTGGGTACACCTCTTTTATATATTTAGAGCTGCCGGTAAAGAACAAAATCGCAACAGGCAATTCGCAAAAAGGCAAAATTTTGTGGCAGCAATATAACTGTAATGCATGCCACCAAATTTATGGCTTGGGCGGGTACCTTGGGCCGGATCTGACTAATGAATTTTCAAGAAGGGGAAGTCTTTTTATTAAAGGATATATTAAAGCAGGAAATGTAGTGATGCCATCTTTTCACTTATCTGAGACTGAGTTAAATGATATTTGTGCATTTTTAAAAGATATAGATTCCTCCGGAAATGCTGACCCAAAATCATTTATAATTCATTACGATGGAACAATTGGGCAAGAAAAATGAAGCGGTAAATTTGTTTCTCTTCAGTGGTATTTTGCTGCTGGCCATAGGTATGCTTTTTGGCTTGCTGGGCGCCTTTCAATACATTACCCCCGGGTTTATAAAAAATGTACTTTCTTTCGAAAAGGTACGGCCATTGCATGTTTCATCGGTTGTATTCTGGATTATTCTTGCGGCAGTTGGTGCTGTGTTTAATTATTTTCAGGAATATACCAGACGGAAAATCTATTCTCCTGTACTTGTGAAAATCCAGTTCTGGCTATTTATTTCTGCAATTGTTGCTATACTCGTATCCTATCTATTCGGAATTTTTGGTGGCAGAGAATATTGGGAGTTTCATCCTGTATTGGCCATTCCTATTGCTACTGCATGGGTAATATTTTTAGTAAATTTTTTTAAATCTTTTAATTCCTTTAGAAATCAGCCGGTGTATGTATGGATGTGGCTTACAGGAATAGTATTTTTTCTTTTTACTTTTTTTGAATCTTATTTGTGGCTTATCCCTTATTTCCGCCAAAATATTATAAATGATATGACGGTACAATGGAAATCGTACGGCTCAATGGTAGGCTCGTGGAATATGCTCATTTATGGTTGCAGTATCTACCTGATAGATAAGATAAGTGGCGATAAAACATACGGTATTTCTAAAGTCGGATTCGCAATTTACTTTCTCGGATTGTTCAATCTGATGTTTAATTGGGGGCATCACATCTATACATTGCCTACCCATAGCTACATAAAATATATTAGTTACTTGGTGAGTATGACTGAATTGATTTTATTTTTTAGAATATTATATCAATGGAAGTCGTCATTGAATACTGCAAGAAAAAACTTTTATCATATTCCCTACCGTTTTCTAATGGCCGCAGACGTATGGGTTTTTCTTACAATCACGCTTGCTATTGGTATGTCTGTTCCGACTATTAATCTTTATACCCATGGTACACATGTTACTGTAGCGCACACTATGGGCGCTACTATCGGTATCAATACATTTCTGCTTTTTGCTTTTGTTTATGATATTCTATGGGACAGAAATAAGGCAACACTATTGCAAATGAAATGGTTTAAAATAGGTTATTGGCTTACTTTTTTTTCATTACCAGTATTTTGGATTTCTTTAATAATGGCAGGCGTTTTTAAAGCACACTG
>JAFDXH010000025.1 GCA_018268075.1 Bacteroidota bacterium
AAGCAAGGGCTGATCAATTGCAAGGACGATGACCTTGTGCTTATCTCCGATTTAGATGAAATAGTAAACCTGAAAAAAGTGCTCGCAGTTCCGGGCTTAACACTGCCGGCCCTTATTGAATTACCGGTTTCGTTTTACTTTCTTAACCTGAAATCAAATTACATGTTTGCAGTAAACTTGCTTTCAAGGTACGATTTCATTAAAGAGCTAAATATAGGATGTAGACTGCCAGATTACACGCAAAAAGTAAAAAATGTTATTAAGTATCGTGATGTTGGAACCGGGTGGCATTTCAGTTGTTTGTTTGGATTTGATATAGAACGATATCAGCAAAAAATAAAATCATTTTCGCATCAAGAGTTTAATACGCCCTATTATTTAAATGAAAATAGACTACACAAGTGCATTAAATTCGGAATTGATTATTTTGAAAGAGGGGTGATAAAATTTAATTTTAAAAAAGCAAAAAAGGAATTGGGTGAGCTATATCCTTATGTTGTAAAATCAGATCTTTTGAAATATGTGTATAATCCGCCTTTCAAAGAGTATTTGAAGTTGGATTCGCTGTATTTTATCGTTACGAGAAAATATATTCCAAGAGCCAAGTATAAAACGCAGCAATTTTTGTTAGCATCTCTGCGCCCTTTATGGAGAATTTGGAAAATAATTGTTCATAAAAGGAGAAATCTGGATGTGTCACAATAATAAAATAAAATATTTCTTTTGAATATCACTTTCTTCTATGTGAACTATTCTTATTGGCAAAAGGAAAGCTGACAAAAAGTAATTAACAACTATTTCAAAATAATGAACAAAGCCAATAGTTTAGCCGAGGCTTTCACAGACATAAGGAAATGCCCTGTTTGCGATTCTCCCGAAAAGAAACCGGTATTTAAGAATTTGATTCACACGTGTAATGTATTAAAGAAGTCGGGAATAAACCTAAAGAACGAGAATGTTTTGTCAGATATCTACGAATGTGCAAATTGTAAACATCGATATCTTTCTGTTGTTGTTGCTGATAAATTTATTAAACAGTATTACAGCGTGGCAGGATCGGAATACTATGACTTAATAAAAAACGACCCGTATGACAGGAATCCAAAGCTTACACATTTAATGGTCAAAACAATAACGAGAAAATCTAAAGTAGGCTCTTTGATTTTAGAAATTGGTTCTGGAACAGGACATCTTCTTAGTGAATTAGGTAAAGTTGGTTATATGTGCTATGGTGTCGAGCCAAATGAATTCATAAGCGATTTTTCAAAAAAGAAATTCAATTTAAATGTAAAGACCGGGATATTAGATTACTATACATTTCCTGAAACAAAGTTTGATGTGATAATTCTAAGTGATGTTATTGAACATATTTATGATGCTAATTCACTTTTTCGACTTGTTTATTTTTATTTGAAACCAGGGGGGAATGTAATTGTTTTGACAGGGAATAGCAAAAGCGTATATGCGAAGTTCTGCGGGATAAAATGGGAATATTTCTTTTCGTGGGAACATATATCTTTTTTTAACAGAAGCTCTATACGATTTTTATTTGAACATAATAGACTTAGAATGACTTCATTTGAGAAGCTCGGTCATTCGGCTCATTTTTTTAATGAACTAAAGGTTTGGTTCTATACAATTAGAGGGATGGTTGCGAACTTTTTTGGGATGAGGAATCATAGATTTTTTTATATGGCGTTTGATCATTTTATAGCAATCGGAGAGAAATGAGAAGGCATTCAATAATAGAAAAGATCGGGAATTATCGAAAAGCTTTGTATTACAGGCTTTGGGTTTTTGTAAATAAAAGGAGGTTTAAAAATTTTGGACGACAGTCTTATATCAAGGCGCCACTTAGTATTAATGGATTTGAGAATATTTCAATTGGAAATAATGTTTGTATAGGTTTTAAATCCTGGATAGCGGCGGTTCCGCTGACAAATGCAAATGAATGTTTACTTCAAATTGGTGATGGCTGTATTATAGGAAACCTTAACCATATCTACGCAACGCAGAAAATTATTTTTGGAAATAAAGTATTAACAGCGGACAAAGTATTTATTTCGGATAACATTCATGGTTACGCAGACATAAACGTTGCGATTATGGATCAACCGATTCAGCAAAAACGGGAAGTTATTATTGGTGATGGTTCATGGATAGGTGAAAACGTATGTATAATTGGGGCAACAATCGGAAAGAATTGTGTAATTGGAGCTAATGCAGTAGTTACAAAGGATATAGATGATTATTCAGTAGTAGCAGGCAACCCTGCAAAAATAATAAAGCGATATTGCGCTGATAGTAAAACTTGGAAGCGTACAACTCCAGACGGAAAATTTATCTAATGAAAAAGGTTTTAATAACAGGTGGTTCAGGACTAATAGGTACCAGTTTGGCTCTACAATTACTTAGTAAGGGGTATGAAGTAATAGTGCTTGATAATTTATTGGAGCAGATACATGGCCAGGATCCAACGAGGACATCGCCATTATTTCAAAAGATCAAAGGGAAGGTTGACTTTTTTCAGGGGAATGTTTGTCGTAAAACTGACTGGGAAAAAGTTCTGCCAGGTGTTGAAGTAGTTGTGCATTTAGCTGCAGAAACAGGTACCGGCCAATCGATGTATGAAATAAGCCGCTATGTTGATGTAAATATTGCGGGTACAGGCCATCTGTTAGATATTCTTGCGAACAAAAAAACAAATGTTCAAAAAGTAATTATAGCATCATCCCGTTCCATATATGGAGAAGGAAAGTATTTTTCGAAGGAACTGGGTATTGTTTATCCCGGGCACCGGAATGCGGAAGACATGAGCAGGGGCGATTTTGAGGTAAAGTATCCTGGTAATATTTCACCATTGGAACTGCTGGCTACGGACGAAAATTCCAAAATCCATCCATCATCTGTATACGGAATTACCAAGCAAAACCAGGAACAGATGATTATGTGCGTATGTAAATCGCTGGGAATTCATGGCATCACTCTCCGTTTCCAGAATGTGTATGGTGCGGGTCAATCGCTGAAAAATCCCTATACAGGTATCTTGTCTATATTTTCTACACTTATTAAAAATAATAAGCCTATTAACATATATGAAGATGGTACGGAAAGCCGGGATTTTGTATATATGGCAGATGTCGCTACTTCAATTATTCTTTGTATTGAGAAAGACGAAGCCAACGGGCAGATAATGAATGTAGGTACCGGTGTTGCAACCAGTGTGCTGGATGTGGCTAAAATATTATGTAAAAAATACAATATCGAGGTGCCGATCAATATAACGGGTAATTTTCGCCTCGGGGATATTCGGCACAATTATGCTGATATTTCAAAAGTAAAATCACTGCTTGGGTTTGAACCGCAAATCGATTTTGGTACAGGCATGACATTATTTACAGATTGGGTGAATGAACAGGCAATAATGGCCAGCAAATATGAATATTCTGTTCGGGAAATGAAAAGCAGGGGTTTGTTAAAATAATTTTTGTTCTATCCTGATATGAGAAAGGTATTAATTGCAGGGCCACGGTTTTATGATTATAATTATAGTATAGAAAGAGCATTTAAAAATCTTGGATTTGAAACAAAAGTTGCAAGTTATTACCCCAGGCAGGTATCATCTGCAACGGAACGCATACAATATCATCTATCGGCCGATAAAGAGGCTTTCTTTGAAAGGATAGAGACCCGCTTCAATAATCATTTACTTGATTTGTATAGTTCGTTCAAACCGGATCTTGTGGTTATTATACAAGGGAATGTTCTTTATAAGGAGACACTTGAAAAAATGACTGGCTGTAAAAAAGCCTTATGGATGATGGATAGCTTAACCCGGTATCACCGGTCTTACGAATTAAGGAACAGTGTTGATAATATCTTTCTTTTTGAAAAAACGGACATTGAAAAATTATGGAACGATGATAGGATAAGCGGGAATTTCCTTGCTCTTGCACTGGATGAAAAAGTATATTATCCCATCAGTAACAGAAAGAAAGATATAGATATTTTATTCATTGG
>JAFDXH010000260.1 GCA_018268075.1 Bacteroidota bacterium
GTAGCAATGGCACAATACCCATTTAAAATAGAATTAAAAGATTTCGGAAGTTTCCCATCACATACTATATATATAAATGTAACAACAAAGATACCGGTGCAGGAGTTGACCAAAACGATTCGTGCTGAAGCACAGCGGCTGATGAAACTGAATGATGATAATAAGCCTCATTTCATACTCGAGCCTCACTTAACAGTTGCCCGTAAGCTGCAACCCTGGCAATACGAAAAAGGTTGGCTAGAATACAGCAATAAAAATTTTACCGGAAGATTTATTGCGGATGGAATGTTATTACTAAAGCGGCCGGTTGGCGAAATGAAATACCAGATCGTAAAGCGGTTTGAATTCCAGAATCTGCCGGTAGTAACAAAGCAGGGTGAGTTGTTTGCATGAACTACTTTGGTGGCAAGCTCCATTAATATTATTAAGCTTCGTTGCGACGCTCCGTTCAGGGTTCGGTATTCTATTCGGCTTTAATTAAAACAAGTGTCCTGCACACAGCGTAAGTAATACATAGATTAACCTTAAACCATTATCGCTAAGAAAAGAGTAGTTCAGAAATGTGTGGATGGCAAGGAGAATAAAGAGTCATGAGTAGGTGTTGTTGTGGAATATGAAGAGAAAAGATTCTTTATTCTCCTTTTGTATTTAAAAAGCCCGTTTTTATCTGTACAAAAAACTAATTTCTATGTCAGAAAAACTAAAACAAGACCATTATAAAGTTGCCCCAAAAAAGCATACTGACGGACAAACTGCTGATGGAGAAATTCAAAAACCCGATAATTATTTCGCTGGTAGGGGAGCGCAGTTCAATACGAAAAACCGTTTTCTGAAAGACGAGCGGACAAGAGAGCATATTGAAGGTATTGATGATTGGGAAGAAAGTAATGTACCCACCCAATACATCGAACAGGAATCAAAAACAATTGTGAATAATGTAGATAGTCCTGATGTAGGGATGAGTTACAGCATGAACCCTTATGCCGGTTGCGAACATGGCTGTATTTATTGTTATGCCCGTAATGTGCATGAATACTGGGGATATAGCGCCGGGTTGGATTTTGAACAAAAAATAATTGTAAAGAAAAATGCACCGCAATTACTGCGCAAATTTTTAATGAACCCGAAATGGATTTGTGCGCCGCTGATGCTGAGTGGTAATACAGATTGTTATCAACCTGCTGAACAAAAATACCGGCTGACAAGAGGAATGCTGGAAGTATGCAATGAGTTTAATCAACCAGTAGGCATACTTACCAAAAACTCGTGGATATTGAAAGATAAAGATGTGCTGCAGGAAATGGCAAAAAAGCGATTGGTATCCGCGATGGTTTCTATCACTTCTTTCAATGAAGATCTGCGAAGAGTAATGGAACCAAGAACAACGACTGCGAAGCAAAAACTGAAAGTAATCAATGAGCTTAGCAGTGCTGGCGTACGCATGGGCATTATGATGGGGCCGATGATTCCCGGGTTGAATGAGCATGAAATGCAGCGCATCATGAAAGAAGCAAGAGATAATGGCGCTACGTTTACAGCCTATACATTCATCCGGCTAAATGGTGCTATCAAGTTTTTATTTTATGATTGGCTGTATAAAAATTTCCCCGATCGTGCCGATAAAGTATGGCACCTGGTAGAACAAAGCCATGATGGCAAAGTAAACGACACACGCTGGGGTGTACGTATGCGCGGCGAAGGAGCAATTGCACAGATGGTGGCACAGCAATATAAAAAGTATGGCAAACTATATGGAATGAATGCAGAAGAATGGAGCCTTGATACGAGTATTTTCAGGAGGCCTGGAGAGCAAGGGAGGTTGTTTTGAAAGACAGATATTTTATATTAGCAGAATAAACCTTAATATGGCCTATAAAGATTTACATGAAAATCCATTTGATGAAACAACAGTAGCAAAACTCGAAATTTTCGAAGACTATGCAAAAGCTTGGATACCAACATTTGTAATGACTGGCGTGAATACAATAAGTGTTTTTGATTTTTTTGCAGGTACAGGATATGATAAAAATGGAATCGAAGGGAGCCCAATCAGAATATTGCATAAAATAAAAGAGCAAATAGGAAATATTTTTCAAAAAAAAGTAGACGTTAACATTCATTTTAACGAATGGCATCCTCAAAAAGGGAATCAATATAAATTTGAGGTCCTTAAGAAGGCTTGTGAAGATTTTCTAATAGCCAACCCTGATGTTAAGCGAGCTATTAATTTAAATCTTTATAATGAAGATTTTGAAACCTTATTCCCAAAATTGCTGCCAGAAATTAAGCAAAATCCTAGCTTAGTTTATTTGGACCAAAATGGAATTAAATTCTTATCCGAAAAATATTTTTTAGAATTTGAGAATACTAGGCAAACAGATTTTTTATACTTTTTATCTGCTTCTTATTTTTGGAGATTTGGAGAAACCGAAGAATTTAAAATTCACTTAGATATTGACATGTTGACAGCAAAAAAAGATCCCTACAAATTCATTCACCGTAATATAATTGAACAACTCAGAAAAAAACTCCCCAATAAAACAGATTTAAAGTTATATCCATTCTCACTTAAAAAAGGTGCTAATATTCATGGGATAATTTTCGGTGCTACTCATCCAAGGGCAGTTGATAAATTTTTGAGTATTGCTTGGAAACGAAATGAAATAAATGGTCAAGCAAATTTTGACATAGATAGTGATAAAGCAAAAGCACAAATGTCAATATTTGAAGAAAAGAGACTAACTAAAGTTGAACAATTCAGAAATAACGTAAGAGACAAAGTATTAAACGGAGAAATTAGAAATAATTTTGAATTGCTTGATTATACTTACCAAGAAGGGCATATCGGAAGTCATGCAGCTGAATGCTTAAAAGAAATGAAAAAGAATAAAGAAATAGATTTTGAAGGTACTTCACCTTTAGTGACATACGAAAATGTTTATAAACTCAAAAAAATATCTCGATATACAAAAATAAAATAATGGCGCAATCAAACATAGAATGGACTGAAATGACCTGGAACCCCACAACCGGCTGTAACAAAATTTCAGCAGGTTGTAAACATTGCTATGCGGAAGTTATGGCGAAAAGATTGCAGGCGATGGGAATTGAAAAATATAAAGACGGTTTCAAACTTAGAGTGCATGAAGATGCATTATTCACTCCCCATACCTGGAAAAATCCAAAAATCGTTTTTGTAAACTCTATGAGTGATTTATTTCATAAAGATGTACCTCTTGATTTTATAAAGAAAGTATTTGATACAATGAATAAATGCCCGCAACATACTTTCCAGGTTTTAACTAAGCGTTCGGATATTTTACTAGAATATCATAAAGAGCTGA
>JAFDXH010000261.1 GCA_018268075.1 Bacteroidota bacterium
CAAGCGGACTGATTGATGAAATCAAAGAAAACGACAAAGTAGAATTCGACTTGCAAAACGGTCAGAAAGGAATGAATGCCGTTAATGTGAAATTAATCGGCTAAAATCGATATTTTTCAATGCAAAGGCAGCTATAATGGCTGCCTTTTTTTATTTATAAAGGCTATCGGAAAAATAATTCCAATAACGCAATAGAGAAAATAGGTTACTTTGATTGTTTAATGCCTAATGCGTAGCGTTAGACAAAATATACTCATGAAATTCGCTATAAGATATACCAGTAAAGAGATTACCCCGTGGGAAGGAGTGATCTTTTTTTTGAAGCAAATGTTGCTCGGTCTTAGTTTTTAACACTACGAATCATCTTTAGCATAAATCAAAATTCATCTCGCAAATTTTGCAGAAAAGTAAAATTTTTTATCTAATAGTGAAACAAGCATAACCAACACACAAAACCTTTGCTACCAAGCGCGCGCCAACAAGGGTTGATTAAATCAAGTAGAAAAACCATTTTCGGTACGCCTGCGCCCTGCTTTTGCATAAGGCTGAGGGAGGCACTCAGTCTGAGAGATGAAACCAAAAACTGAAAAAGGCGCAGTTACCATTATGAAATAAATTAAAGTATATTTCTTCATTAATTTATACTTGTATGATTTGAAACATAATAATATAGAAACCTCAAAATGTAATCAACTGTTCGGATAATGGCAGGCTATCGAGCCTATCACTCCACTGATTGGCAAATTGCAAAATTAGAAAACTCTCTACTGTGCTCAAGCCTCGCCTGCGATTGCGCATTACAGGGCAGTAAAATTGACAAAATTCAACATTACCCCTAAAACCAGAAGCGTAATATTCTTAATATTTTTCACAAATCACAATTCCGAAAAATTTACAAATTGCATATATGTAATTTATTCTTTGGAATACCAACTTCTATTGTCGAGCAGGAAAACACAGTGTCAGGTTGTGTTAGTAAAAATCATTACACAGAGAAGCACCGAGGTTACACAGAGAACCACAGAGAGAAACTCAGTGCTCTCAAACTATCACTTTCTATCAAACTCTCACTCTCTCACATTCTAACCAACATTGTTCCGAAAGTTTCATAAGGCTACTGCAGCATCAGTTGGTGAAGTATGGCGTTCAACTTATGTAGAAAACTGCGTCAAATCCCGCTTTGCAAGCGTTCCGTTACACACTGCTTATACAATCGGCCAATAGGGATTTCAGTTGCCTCTAGTTGTACTGACGACCCGTTATAACCTGAAATTTTATCTAAAGAAATAATGTAGGAACGGTGTACACGTATAAATTTATGATCGGAAAAAAGATTCTCCATTGCAGAGATGGATTGCCTCACTAGCAGATTTTTGCCGCCTGATAAAAATACTTTTACATAATCTTTCCAGCTTTCTATGTAAACCACATCGTTAATAAAAACCTTTTTCATATTCTTGTCCACCTTCAGATAAACAAAAGCATCTGGTGGAGAAGTAGGCGCAGTACCTACTAAAGACAATTCGCTGCCTAGCAGCCGGTTCAGCTTAGTGATAGCTTTAAAAAACCGCTCAAAAGAAACAGGCTTTACCAAATAATCTACGGCATCTAATTCAAATCCATCTACTGCAAATTCACGATAGGCTGTAACAAAAATTACTTTCGGCGGATGAGAGAGGTTTTTAAGAAACTCGGTACCGATTATGCGCGGCATCTTAATATCCAGAAAAATTACATCTACCCTTTGTTGGCGCAATACGCTCAGTGCCTCAATGGCATTGCCGCACTGACCCACAATTTCCAGGCCTCCAATGTCGGCAATATATCGCGACAGTACTTTTAAGGCAGGCGGCTCATCATCTATAAGCAGGCATTGTACTTTCATGTTGAATAGATTGTGGAATAATGCTGGTAAAGGGCTTTATGATAGATGTAACTCCGGTTAAATGAATCATGAGCGACACTACATAAAAATTTCCTTCATCACTAAATTTCAATTCGTGTTTATCAGGATAAATGAATGCAAGCCTTTTCTGTACGTTAGCAATACCAATACCGTTGTTGCTGCGCACTGCGTATTCATTTTTGCTGTTGGCAATTTTAACTTTCAGCGTATTTTCTTTCACAGATATATCCACGCTCAGCCAGCATTTTTCGATTTGTTCGGATGTGCCATGCTTAAATGCATTTTCTATAAAGGGTAGCATCATCAGGGGGGCGATAAATTTATCCTGTATCTCGTCGCCTGCTACATTCCATGATATATCTATCTTATTTCCATAACGTTCTGTTTCTAATGCTATATAATTCCTCATAATCTCTAGTTCCTTTGCCAGCCTTACTTCTGTCGATTTACAATCGTAAAGCATATAGCTGAGTAAGCTGGCCAATTTCAAAATCAGTTCGGGCGTTTTAGGAGAATTTTCAAGAGAGAATGAATAAATATTATTTAAAGTATTGAACAAAAAATGTGGATGCACCTGCGTTTTGAGCAATTGTAATTCCGCAATTATTTTTTCCTGTTGTGCCTGCAGCCAATCCTGCTGCTTCAGTTCCCAATACTTAAAAAACCTGATAACCATAGGAACTGCGGCAGAAGAAGTTAGGCACAGATAACAAAATGCAAGGGGACCTGTTGGAAGAACATCTTTGAACCCCATCTTTACCTGCAAAGGGACATAAATATATTTCCTATAGGATTGGTCTATATAAATACCTGCAATTCCCCATGCGATGATAAGCAGCAAAAACTGAATCAACCTGCCTTTCATCAGCAAGCGCGGAACTGCCCAATAGGCCATTGGGTAACCATACAAAATAAATATGGGCAACCACATGGCCATATTAATAAGTTCTCGGCCGTAACTGCCCGGCGACCCCAGCATCTCCCAAACACATGCCCACATTAAGGTATGTGCTACCCAGAACACGACATGGCGAAATATCCTGTACCGTGACGAAAAAATAAAGTCATGATACAGGAATGCATTTGCTGATTTCAACAAGTGATTCATAAGATGATTATTCATTTAATTAATAATCTAAAGGGCTGCCTTTGCTATCCATAAAATGCCATCACTAAGCTAAGCATTTAATAGCGATTAGGAAATATCTATTTGACGGTTAGGCTAATTTTTAGACAAACAACATTATTAAACAAACCAAAACCGTTGAACAGGTTTTTTCAGGCTTCTGTACCAAGTTATTTTCTTTCAGCGATTTGCAGAAAAAGTAATTACAACCTGTTTTATTTTAGTGGAGTAATATTTTTTTACAGTTTATTTAATTCACTATAAACCAATAATTATGAAACGATTTACATCGGCACTCAGACTCACCGTTATCTTCTTTTTTTTCACCTTAATATCAAAAAATATGATGGCACAAAAATCAGCTGGCGAAATGGTAAAAGCCGCTAAGCAGGAAATTGAGAACCTTACACCTCAACAGGCTCAGGCAGAAATTACCGGCGGCAATGTTACCCTCATTGATATTCGCGAACCGGCTGAATTAATACAAAACGGAAAAATTGCAGGCTCTATTAATGCACCGAGAGGCATGCTTGAATTTTATGCCGATGCTTCACTGCCCTATCACAAACCGGAATTTAATAAGGAAAAACGTATCATTCTCTATTGTGCTTCCAGTGGCCGCTCTGCTTTGGCTGTAAAGACATTGAAAGAAATGGGCTATACCAATATTGCGCATATTGATGGCGGATTAAATGCCTGGAAAGCAGCTGGGCTGCCGGTGGAACAACCATGATGGCCGCAGCATAAGTAACTCTTTTATTCAACTGCCAAAAATAATTATCATGAAGATAGAACTACAGCCTGGCGAAATTAAAATAGATACCTGGACAATTATGTACATACCACCCAACGGCGGTAATTACAACGGAAAACTAACAATTACCAATAAACGATTATTATATGATGCGAAATATGACGTATCTGTAAAAGGGCTGTTAAGTGAGGCGCTCTTCGTCAAATGGGGAAGCGAGGGGTATCTTGAAATTAACAAGGATCAGATTGCAAAAGTATCTGCTGAAAAAAGTTTCCTGGCCAAAAAGATACTTCTCACCTTAGGAGATGGATCTGTACATACATTTAATTACGGGATGATGAATATTGATAAGTTAATTCAGGCTATTCAAAACTCCTGACCATTTCTTTATTTAAAAAAGTAATTGACATGAAAACCATTTTATCTTTTCTCTTTCTGATTATTGTTGTATCCATGAACGGTAAGGCGCAGCTATTGAATAAACTGAAACAAAAAACGGTATCAGCGCTTAATAATACTACGTCATCAAAACCTCAAAGCGCCGCGTCAGGAAGTGCAGGAACTCAGGCTGCCATTGAATCTACAACTGACAAAGGCAATACAGAATCATCAGATGCTTCTTCGTCTTTAACAACTACAACCACATCAAACAACACTCAAATGGAATACCTTTTTATCGTATTGCCCGATGCAAAATTTTATTTTTCGGACAAGCCGTTTATTAGCAGTAATACCGGTGCGAAAACAAACTTTACTTCACAGGAATTTATTTATGGACGATTAGAGCTTGGCGGTAAAACTGTTTCCGAGGCCTTTAAATTAGATAAACAACCAACTGAAGGCTTTCATTATTTGAATTATGGCATATTGATAACGCCAACCGGCAAAAGTGAGGCAGAGCTTAATTATGACCAAACGATCAAATATACAGTTAACAACCGCAGCAAGCCAATTTTAATCAGGAATGATGAAATGAAAAATACCTGGCTCAATTTCGATGTGCTTGCAACACCATCAAAAATTACAACATTACAAGGCTTAACTCCCCCACCTGATAATCTTGCAGAATTCAAATTTGCCGCCGGTATGGATCTCTTAACAAGAGACGGCAGTATAAAGCAATTTTTTCCTGCCAATGGTGATTATACAGTGCAATTGGTATTATGGAATTTCTCTTTTGACGACTGGGGCAAGCCTCTTGAAAGTGAAAAAAATATCATTGCTGTTGGCTCATTTGAATATCAGTTTAATGCTAAGGATGGCGCTACACTTATGGCTAATTCGCAAAAACGTTTAGATGGAGTAAGGCTGGCGCAGGCAATGAAAAACAAATACACCAAACTACCAGACTGGTGGAATGGAAAATCTTTTACATCAGCAGATGCGCTGATGAAACCTGCAACACTCACTCCGATGATTAAAAATTATTGTAGCAACAATGGCCTCACTTATATCAGCCACAAAGTATATCCATACAGTGGCGCAGCCGGATGGACAATTTACAATGATAGTCGAACAGGGTTTCCTGTATCACGCAGGCTAAATGCGGAAGCATGGACTTTGTATAAAGATGAGAACGGGCAATGTCGTTTTGCAGTAGCGCTCATTGACGAAAAGTACAGCGGCGGCGGTACTTACGGATCGCCCTATATATCTGGTCTGAGCGGTGAATTTATTGATTGCGGTGTAATAAAATAGTCCGTATAGAATTAAGACCCTCAATAATAACCAGATAAAAAATAATAATGAAAAGATACAATGCAGTTATGGCAATTACAGCAATAGCCGCCACAATGCTTACACTGTTTGCTTCCTGTAGCGCCAATACCGCCGATGTACAAAAGGCGATAGATAAATATTGCGAGCTGAATTCAAAAGAACATAATGCCGCTGGTGGCTCTGAAAAGGAAGCGACAAGCGCAGAAAAGAAAGATTACGAAAAAGAAGTAGATGATAAATATTTTAAGGACAACAAAACATACCAGATTATTTTAGATGGGATGAAGAAATGCGATGAAGCATTTGCCGTTGATGCACAAGCGGCTTCACCGGCAGGTGGTATTGCTACAGAGGATGAGTTGCTGGCTATGCTGTCATTGGCATACAAAGATGCTGCTACTTCTGCCAACACCTATTGTACTCTTACAGACCAGTCAATTGCCGCAGCCAAAACAAAAACCGACACTGAACTAAAGAGAATAGTTTCTGCCAAAATGATGTTTGAACACAAGATGGAGGATAGTTACAAGAACAATACAGAAAGAAGAGATTCAATATTAAAGTTGATAGAACCCTGCTTGAAAACAGAAGTACAGTTTAGCCATAACAATCAATGAACCTAAAGAATACCATACTTGATTTATTGCGAATTATCGGCATCAATGTGTTGCTGTTGTTAGTCGCTGCCATCTTTGATCTACTGCTGTCTGCATTTACATTCCCCGGGTTCACCATTGCCTGCTTTACAGTAGCAGGTGTGTTTTCAGGAGTGTTCTGCTTTAGTGCGGCAACAGAGCATACCACAAAGGAAGAAAGAAAAGGGAAAGTAATGTGTCACTTGATTTGGATTATCATCATGTGCACATCTTTGTTTTTGGTGATAGCGCCTTTAAGTACCCAGGAATATAACTCGCCGGTGAAATTCTTTGCGGTAGCAGAAATAGTAATCGCTCTTTTTTTATGGAAAAATAAATTTTATAATAATGTGGGGACTTCTGGTCCTGACAAAAACAACTATTAAAAATCATAAATCTTACAAAATGAAAACATTTATTTTTTGGGGCTTAACAGTTTTTCTTTTTGCAGCCGGCTGCAAGAAAAATACAGAAAAAAATGCTGAATGCAGAATTGCAAAAATATCCGGCCCCCTAAGTATGGGAATATTCAGCTACGATGCACAGGGCAGAATATTGTCTGTGAATAATGGAACCTCTAATACCAGCTTTACTTATGTAGGCGACTCGATCATAAAACAAGGTACCTGGAAGTCGGTATATGCCTTAAATTCAAATGGGCTGCTGGCTTTTGAAAGAAGAGAGTACAACAGCAGTGGGACGCAATGGGAAAGACGAATCTATGAATACGATGGAATGCAAATAAAAAAAATGACTTCAAATTCATATTCAGGAAACTTTATAAGAACTTATATATGGAGTAACGGAAACTTATTGTCCGAGCAAACACTGGGTGCTACTTATAGCCAGCTTATTCAATACGAATATTACACTGATAAAACTTATCGTCTAGGAGATAAACAATCCTTAGACCTTCTGGAAAATGGGGTGGAGTATATCCGCAATAAAAATCTTGTAAAAAAATATATCAGCACCTACATAGATAACAGCCCTTCTAACCCCACCCCCGGAATCCCGGAAATAGAAACAGCTAATTACAGCTACGCCTTTGATAGTAAAGGGAAAATTATATCTATGACAGCAAGCAATGAAAATAACAGTAATCCTACTGTCTATACCTATGAATATAGGTGTGATTAATTTAAAATCAATTAAATGAAAGCGAACTTCCTACTCTTTACGACGCTGATATCAATAAGTATTGGCTGTAATAAAAAAAGTATCAACAAAAATCAATCAAATTGTAAAGTTACCACAATAGTGCCATCTTCAGGTTCCCCAATTAATTATCACTATAATACCAAAGGCAAAATTGAAACAATTAAAACCGGAACAACCACCGTCAGCATTATTTACAACGGAGACAGCATAATTGCAACTGAAACGATAAATAACGGTTCATTCTATCAAAAGAGAAAGTATAAAATTAATAACAAGGGGTTTCCATCTGCTATCCGGATAGAAAGCGACGAGTCAGGCGCTAACTGGACAAACTATTCTTACGAATATAACGGAATTGAATTAAGAAAAATGACTGCCACTACTTCGGCAGCTAATATTTCAATAAATATGGTCTATTACTGGAGTAACGGCAACCTTGACAGTACTACCGATGGTTCGAATACTTATAAGTACGACTATTACACGGACAAGAGTTACCAGACTGGAGATGCAAATTACCTAAAGGCAATGCTACATGATGACGGCGTGGAAATGACTCGTACAAAAAACATTAGAAAAAGTGTTCGTTATACTTCTTCTGCAGGCGGAGCTTTTACAAATAATTACATCTATACCTATGATAATTATGGAAAAATTACCGCTCTGAGCGATGGTAATACGACCTACGAACTAGAGTATCAATGTAATTAAACCCGGTTTATTGTGAAGTTAATCTTTGGTTTTCTTTTAATCCCGGCTCTTAAGATAATGGTTTTCGGATATTCCCCCCCGGCATATAGGAAATAGAAACAGCTAATTACAGCTACACCTTTGATAGTAAAGGGAAAATTATATCTATGACAACAAGCAATGAAAATAACAGCAATCCTACTGTCTATACCTATGAATATCAATGTGATTAATTTAAAATCAATTAAATGAAAGCGAATTTCCTACACTTAGCACATCAAAATATTAATTAGCCTTCCGGCCTGTGATTGCTTGTTGCTTGTTAAATGATTATAAAATGGCAAGATTCAGCATTACATCCAAACAAGAAGGGCAACGTTCTTAAATTTTTTACAAATCACAATTCCGGAAAATTTACAAATTGCATATATGTAATTTATTCTTTGGAATACCAACTTCTATTATCGAGCAGGAAAACACAGTGTCAGGCTGTGTTAGTAAAAATCATTACACAGAGAAGCACCGAGGTTACACAGAGAACCACAGAGAGAAACTCAGTGCAAGGCTGTGCAGCTCTGTGCAAGAAGAAAACATTATACGGCGCGCCTCGAAGACAACACAAAGTGGCATAAAAAAAATAGTGAAACTATCTTCCAACGCATTAATTCTTAAAATGAAATTGCCAATTACTACTTTACATATTTCTTTTCGATTATCATTACGCTTTTATCCTGCAACAGTTCATTTATTCTTTCCCTTCCTACAGGTTGAACGGCAAGATTGAAAAAATTTTTTATTCAATAAAGCAAAAGATATTTAAAAAATTTAGTAACCAATCTGCTTTTTTGGATAAAATACGGATAAAATATAGGCAATTCACATCTTTATAAAATCCTTTTTGGATAAAATAAAGATGGTATGGATAAACTTATTCAAAAAATCAATTTTGATTTTGCTACCAACCAAAGAATAGTAAATCTTATTGGTTGCAATGAATGTTATAAAAGAAAATAAGACAAAGGCTGAGTCAAAAACTCAACTTCAAACTCAAACCCACTGCCCCCCTTTTTTTAAAGCAATCCACGAAAAGTTAGGTGTGTACGGGAATTTTATATTTGAAAAAGTATAGTAATTCCTATAAGTGGATGCAACATTTTGGAAAGTACTCACCAATGGCAGCCTCTTTTATGCTTGCAATCAATTAAAGATTAATTTATTCTAACTTTTGCAGAACGAAATAATATCCCTTTTCAGTTTTTATTGGTGGGCCACCCTACTTTTAATATGGCACTTCCGCCTTTGACTAAGAATTAATCTTAAAACCGGCCGCAATACAACCATTTTTCAAAAGCCCTCATCTATATTTGCAAATAAAAAATCATAAAAATGAAAAGAACTTTTTCTCTCCTACTTATTGCTTCGTTATTAATGACCAATGCGTTTTCACAGGGTCAGATTAACATTTTAAAAGGACAAAAATATCAGGTGGATTCAAAAGCCGTTACTCAAAGCTCTACTGAGGTACAGGGTCAGACCATGGAAACAAATGTAGATGCTGCCTCCGTTTTTAATATTGAAGTTAAAGATGTAACCGATGCCGGCTACTCATTAAGCAATACACTTAAAAGCCTTAAATCTTCCACAAGCCAAATGGGGCAGGAAATGACTTTTGATTCTGAAAAAAAGGAAGATATGGCTGGTCCTGTAGGTACAGCTCTTGCCTCCACAATTAATGTACCTATGGCGGTAATGATTACTAAAAAAGGCGATATAGTACCTGATAAGGCAGCAAAAAAAAATGAAGATAAATCTATGCTTACAAGAAGTATTGCTACCTATGAGGCTTCTGGATATGGTGCACAAATTGCTTTTCTGGCAATACCTTCAAACCCAAAGATCGGCGACACCTGGTCTTTAACTACTGATTCAAAAGACACCAAGGTGACTACCAATTATACAATTAAGGCAATAAATGGTGATTTGGTAACCCTATCAATTGCAGGAACCACATCAAATGATATTACCATGGAAAATCAAGGGATGGAATTGGAAGTAAAAACCTCAGGCACTTTCACAGGTGAACAGCAAGTAAATTCAAAGACTGGCGTGGTGCAATCATCAAGCAGTGTAATTAATGCAACCGGTACTGTGTCTGCTATGGGGCAGGAATTTCCCTCAACTACTAAAGTAACTACTACTACAACTGTTAAGATGTTATAAAACTTTAATAATAAGTAATTAAAGTGCCGTTGATTTCAGCGGCACTTTTTTTATCTTATTACATTTGTAAAGCCAGACTTTTAAAATGAATTTGAAATTCTTCCGACCTTATTACAACAATCTGTTTTTTTGGCTTCTTTTTTTTGCCATTTGCCGATTAGTATTTTTAATCTATCACCCTGCTTTACTCCATACGCTTTCAGCAAAAGACGTAAGCCTCAGTTTTCTGTATGGGTTACGAATGGATCTTTCATTCACCGGGTATATTTGCATTCTTCCTTTTTTAATCTTTTTAATTCAGCCATTTTTACATTCGTGGAATGGCAATAGGATAATAACCATTTACTCCGTTTCACTGATTATTTTATTTTCATTTTTTACGATAGCCGATCTTGGGCTTTACGGTGCGTGGGGCTTTCGCATGGATGCTACGCCTTTACAATATTTAAAATCGCCAAAAGAAATGGGCGCAAGTATTTCTTCGGCGCCACTACTATTACTCATTATTATTTTTATTCTACTGGCCGGTACTTTTATATTTATCTATTACAAATGGATGCAGCACGGCACATGGCAGGCTAAAGGATGTTTTCAAAAAAAATATCCAATTTTTCGTTTAATACTAATCGTTATACTTTTTATTCCAATCAGAGGTGGTATTCAGAAAATACCCATGAATATCAGTGATGTGTATTTTTCAAAAAAATTATTTGCCAACCAGGCAGCAATTAATCTTGAATGGAATTTGGCTTTTTCAATTCTGAATAAAAATAGCCAAAGCAATCCTTTCAATTATTTCTCACTAAATCAATCAACAGTTTTAGTAAAAGAACTATATAATACTGGTACTCCAAAAATTCCTTCCATCCTAACTACCGAACGCCCTAATATTATCATTATCATTTTGGAAAGCTTTACGGCAAAATGGGTGGGGTGCCTGGGTGCACAGCAGGATGCCACACCACAGCTTGATGCTATTGCTAAAGAAGGATTATTATTTACAAATATTTATGCTGCGGGCGATAGGAGTGAAAAAGGTCAAGTAGCCATATTGAGTGCCTATCCTAATCAGGCAATCAATAGCATAATTAAAATACCAACTAAAACTCTTAGGCTTCCGGCTATAAACCAACCATTACAAGCACTTGGATATAACAGCAGCTATACCTATGGCGGCGAATTGGAATTTGCCAATATTAAATCTTATCTACTTAACATTGGTATTCAAAATTTGGTCAGCAAGTATTCTTTTCCAGTTTCTGAACGAACCACCTCATGGGGCGTGCATGATGAGTATGTGCTTAATGAATTTTTCAATTTATTGCCAGAAAGAAAACAGCCATTTTTTGCCACACTTTTTACACTCAGCAGCCATGAACCTTATGATGTACCCATAAAGCATTTTATTGGAGATGATGAAACTACAAAATTTAAAAACTCTATTTATTATACAGACAGCATCATTGGAAACTTTATCAATAAAAGTAAACAAGCGCCCTGGTGGAAAAATACGCTCATTGTGATGGTGGCAGACCATGGCCACCACCTACCTGGAAATGATGCCAATGATGCGCCTTCTAAATTTCATATTCCTTTAATTTTTACTGGCGGTGCTCTGAAAATGAAAGGGGTTGTAAATAATATAGGTTCACAAACAGATATTGTACCTACTATTCTCGATCAATTAAAAATTCCCAGAAATAAATTTGTGTGGGGCAAAGATCTTCTTGACTCATCTGCCAGACAGTTTGCATTTTATTCTTTTAATAATGGTTTTGGCTGGGTAACACCTCAGGGAACGATAACGATGGATAATGTTTCAAAAAAAATAATTGAAAAGTCGCCCCTATCTGACACAACAAATTTAAAATTTGGAAAAGCCTATATGCAACTATCCTATCAGGATTATTTAGACAGATAAAGGCATTAAAAAAACCTATTGCCTATAGGATTATATACACTCAAAATCCGGGTAGTATTTATATTGAGAAGATAGACTTCAGAATAGTTATTTCAACACCTTGACAATTTCGGGTGCCAGCAATTGGCTCCACAGTGCATACTGCTTGCCTGAAGGATGTAGTCCATCATTGGCAATTAGGGAAGGGTCGCGCGCTGCCCTCTTTGAGATAGGGGTAATATTTATGTAATGCACACCAGCAGCTTTTGAGATTTTATTATTGGCTAAATTAAAACAGTGTATTTCTTGAGAAATTTTTTCAGCATCTCTGCCAACGGCAAATGGCATAACACTATAATCAGGAATAGATAAAACAAAAACATGAGATGGCCTTTGTGCTGCACAGCCAATAGCGATATTCAACAGTTCGAAAAACTCCGTTTCATAATTTTTAATAGACTTCCCTTGATACTGATTATTTACCCCAATAAGTAGTGTAACAATATCAAAATCATGATTCAGTGAATTTGCTTCTATACCTTTTAAAAGATCAGAGGTGGTCCACCCAGTAATTGCAATTATTCGAGGAGGATACGTTTCTATTTTATTGGTAAAAAGTATTTCTTCTGTCTGCATAGGAAACCGGTCTGTATCTGGTACAGATTCACCGATGGTATAAGAATCGCCAAGTGCAAGAAAAGAATATTTAGTTTTATGAATAGGCATTGAGCTTGTTTCAGTTTCTTTACCTCTATTTCCCCCTAAAAAAATGTATAGTACAAAAATGAAATAATAAAAGGTCTTATACTAAAATAATTGAAAAAAAAATATTATTGACGTATTGGCTTCATTACAAATTTAAAATACTCATGATGAAGATCATTCATTAGTATGATAAATACCTTTTTTAAATTACTTTTGCCAAATTAATTTTGCAAGGTGAAAATATTGGGCGGCACATTATTGATTTTTCTGATTCTTGCACAAACCTTTAGCAAAGGGCTTGTAGCACTGGATTTCATGATCAATAAAGATTTCATTGCAAAAACACTTTGTGTAAATAAGAATAAACCGCAGATGCATTGTAATGGCAAATGCCATTTAAAAAAAATGATGGAAAAAGAGGACAAGCAAACTACAGTGCAGAACGAAAAAGAAACAATTTTATATCTTGAGCAATTAAATAATTTTACTACTATTTCAACCTCAAGGGAAGACAAATATTCTTTTCCTAAAAATGATAAAAGGCTTTCTACAATTAATTTGCCTTTTTTTCATCCTCCTTCTGCTTAGGTTAATTCACTCTATAGTTCTGCCCTTAGATAGGCAGACTACCCTCAAATCCATTCATTTTTTTTATAACATTTTTATTCTACAATAATGTACAAGTCATTTATTGCCCTATTCGTATGCGCCATAGCATGCACAACCTTTTCATGCAAAAAAGAACAAGGAAATACTCAACCAAATCTAATTAATAAGATCAAAATTGGTGAATCAATTTTAACCAATAATTCTAAACTAACTCTATACAGTGATAAAGATATTACTACAGGCTTCTTTAAAGTCTATGCCAGCTTAGTGAACAGTGGTGGTGATAATATTAAAAATGCTGTAATCACCTATTCTACATTAATGCAAATGGATATGATGGCACATGCCAGCCCTGTAGAACAGCCTGTATTTTCTAATGAAGAAAAAATGTACATCGGTGCTGTCGTGTTTTCAATGCCATCCAGCCCAATGAATACCTGGGTAGTAAAAGTATCTGTGAATGGAGAAGAAAAAATATTCCCCATTAATGTTCCTGCTTCTACTACAAAAAATACAGGTTCATACACAGGTACAGATGGCAAAGCCTATTTGGTAACAATTGTTCCACCCCAAAAGTGGCAGGTAGGATTAAATGATTTTGAAATACTCATTAATCAACGCCTGGATATGATGCATTTTCCTGTGGTAGAAAACCTGCAGGTTTCTCTAACAACAGAGATGCCTTCAATGGGCCATAGCTCGCCTAACAATATCAACCCGGTATCAATAGGCAATGGGCACTACAAAGGCAAAGCAAATTTTACAATGACCGGCGATTGGCGTTTACATTTTCAGATAAAATCGAATGATGTGGTGCTTATTAACGACGCATACGTTGATATTTTATTTTAATACTTACTCATTTGAGTTTAAAGTTTTTTAAAAACTATAAAAAGAAAAAAGATGAACCAATTCAAAAATATTTTTATTCTTTTTTTTATACTGCTTCCCTTTTCTTCAAAATCACAAGCGGACTCAATGGAACAAAAAGCCGGTTTGTTAAAGGAAGTAATCGTTCAAAAAACTGGTGCATTCAAAAATGCTTTGCAAAAGGCGCCCTCAGTTGATTTGCAGATGTCAACAGATCAGTTTTTAAATAAAATACCTGGAGTAACTCAAATAAAAAGAGGGAATTATGCATGGGAGCCCTCCATTAGAGGATTGAACAGCAACCAGATAAGTACTACTATAGATGGCATGCCGGTATTTGGGGCCTGTACTGATAAAATGGATCCGGCAAGCTCCTACATAGAGCCTAATAATCTGCAAAGTATTACTGTAAGTTTTGGCGCCAACGACATGTCATACGGCAGTAGTATAGGTGGAGGTTTCAATTTTAAAATCAAACAGCCAGAATTAAATGCAAAAGATAAATGGGGTGGTTTGATTGGTGGTGGATTTAATACCAACGGAAATGGCTTGCAAACTTTAGCTGGTGTAAATTTTAGTGCTTCCAAATTTGCAGTAAACATGAATGGGATATTCAGGCAATCTGGCAATTACGCAGCAGGGGGCGGCGAGAAGATTTTATTTTCTCAATACAAAAAATGGAATGGTAGCACAGGAATTAAACTACAAGTTGCAAAAAATCATCAGTTGAATTTTAATTATATTCAGGACGAAGGATTTGATATTGGGTATCCGTCCTTATTGATGGATGTACAATATGCTAAAGCAAAAATAGCCTCCATCTCACATATATATTCCGGTAGTGGGCATTTAAGAAATTTGGAAACAAAATTTTTCTTTAATTCAATTGACCATGCAATGGATGATACAAAAAGGCCAAAAGAATCAGTCGCGATTCACATGGATATGCCCGGCACTTCATTCACGTTCGGCTTTTTTTCAAATGCAGAAATTAACTATGGAAAGCACAAATTAAAAGTAAAATTGAATGGCTATCAGAATCAACTACATGCTGAAATGACCATGTATCCTGAGAGTGGCGCCCCCATGTATATGCTTACACTTCCGGATGCACAGAGGCAAGTGGCCGGGTTAGATATTTCAGATCAACTTACCAATGGCCATATTTCATTTTTGTTCGGCGGCCGTATGGATTATAACAAGTCATCTCTTTTTAGTGCAGAGGGAAAAAGATTTTTTTCTTCAGTGGTTTCCGGAGATGTAGAAAGGAAATCGCTGATCAACACAATGTATATCAATCCTTCAATTCATTTAAATAATCAGCTCAGAATATTTGGGGGCTTGTCGAGAACAATGCGCGCTCCGAGCCTACAGGAGCTCTATGCAATATACTTGTATAATAAGCTTGATGGCTATGATTATATCGGCAATCCTTTCTTAAAAAATGAATCTTCATGGAACATAAATAGTGGAATTAACTTTAAGAAAAATAATTTAAAAATTGAAGCACAAGTGTTTGGGTATTTTATAGATCATTACATTGCCGGCAGTATTAAGAGCGCTTATAGTGTAATGACAAAGGGTGCCAACGGGGTAAAACAATATGTAAATCTTACTGCTGCATCCATTAAAGGAATAGAATTATCTACAGAAATTAAAATAAATGCTGATACTAAACTTAGCAGTACCAATACTTACACTTTAGGATCCGATAATGAAAAGAGAGCGTTGCCTTTAATATCCCCATTTAAATCTATCAATCGGATATCCTATCAATTCAAAAATTATTTTCTTGAATTAGAAGGAATAGTTTCGGCAAAACAAAATCGTGTAAACAAAGAATTCTATGGCGAAGAAATTACACCTGGGTATGCCTTATTCAACTTTTCTGTAGCCAGAAATTTTATTATTGAATCGCACACCTTTTCTATAAATATAGGAATAGAAAATATTTTAGATAGTAAATATTACGATCATTTAACCATTTCTAAAATCCCCTCTGTTGGTAGAAACTTCTTCTTACATCTAACCTATAAACTTTAAATAGGCAGCAATAATTTACCTGACATTTACAGGGCAGCCATACTGCTTGTTCCTTCCACCGGATGCACCACGGCCATTGCCCAGTTTAAAAGATAAGGTAATACCAGTAAAATAATACCAATCCTTATTTTTAGCACCACCGCGTATGCTTCCTGCCGCAGGATAGGGAGCGCCATTTTTCAATTCATTCCCACGATAGGCTAGTTCCACTGCTTTAGATCCACGATTGGCCAGCAATGCAGCTTGATCTACGTATTCGGTACTCACATCATCAAGATAATCGGTAAATAATTTTCGCAATCCCAGCTCCAGTCCTACATTGATATTGTCGCTTAGAGATAATTTAACGCCACCACCAAAGGGCAAATTAATCTGGGTAAGATTATAATTCTTTTTCCCTGATATAAACCCCTGCCCTTCTGTACTTAAAGGTCTTAAATAAGTTTTTACTCCATTTGTATCAAATGTGTATGGATTGAAATGAAATAAAGCTACCCCTCCGAATAAATAGGGAGTAAATGAATGTGCACCAATCGGCGTAATAAAATATTGCAACGAAAGCTGGGCCTCTGTTATTGAAGAAGCAAAATTCAAATTCCTAGCCTTATTTCTTCCATATTTATCATCTGCCGAAACTTTACCTAGAAGCAATGCACCCCTAACAGAAAAGTGGTCTGATAACTCATAAGAAAGGCCTGCGCCGCCGGCAAAATGAGATTGGTTGAAAGTATATCTGGAATCCTGAAGGTCGCCCTGATAATTCATTGCCCCTCCATAAAGATCTATAGATAAATTTTGTGCCTGTATGGTGGCATTACAGGTAAAAATTATAAAAGTAAAAGCAAATAGGTATTTCATAAAATGATATAAAATATTGGGAAGGATAAAGTTTTCTTATAAAATCAAAAATAATACCATATAAAATAGCACTATGTGACAAATAGCATTTTAACTTTTAATTCTGCTATAAAATGGGCCTCAGTATATTTATAGTAATTGATTCTAAATAAATAAAGCCGTCTGGAAAACGTCAAAATGTTAACTGCAATCATGCAAGAATAGAAAACGATTGTATATTGGTTTTATTCTATCTCATGGTATTTATACTTTTTACCAAGTAGATAAGAGCCCCCATTTTGCATGTATTCGTTTTGGTAGTGGTGCAATAAGGTGGCGCATGGAGCAATCTTGAGCGCTTTAAATATCTATTCTGAATTAAAAATTCTGCCCTTACCCATTCCGGACATAAAAAATAACCTATAAGAATTTAATTTTTACTTTCTCTTTAAAATCTAAATCACTTATTTTGCAAGAATTAATTCGGGTAGTGGCGCAGCCCGGTAGCGCACACGTCTGGGGGGCGTGGGGTCGCAAGTTCGAATCTTGTCTACCCGACAAAATAAAACAGGAGTATTAAGTACTCAAACTTCTAAGTACAACAGGAGCCGCTTTTTTAAAGGCGGTTTTTTTATTGAGCTTTTCCTCAAAATGAACTAACTTATTTTTAACCGGTTTTAGCGACCTCAGATAAGAATAAATTGCTTTCAAGTCTGAAGTATCCATACCTGCATACATTTGCCAAGGCATAATCGTATTTACCTGATCCTTAGGTATAGGAGCCGAACTATCAAGATGCTCGCACACTTTAAATCGTTGAACAAATTGCAGAGAGGTCCATTTTCCAATTCCAGTCTCATTATCGGGGGTAAGATTTGCTGACCTTAGTATTCCATTGGGTGTATTATACTCACGGCCGCCTATAAATGCTTTTCCAGGAATGATATTATGATTCTTCTCTGGGGTATGACATTCCATACATCCTGCCGCATTTATCATGTAGGCGCCATAAGCCAATGTATCTGATGGTGAGGGCTTGGTAACCAGCGAAGCCTTTTTAGGTATGGTATTAATTATAAAATTCATTGGAAATGACAATCTTCCTGCCGGCGGTGTGTATTCAATCGGCTTAAGCGAACGCAGATAGGCAATAATATCATAAATATCTTCCCGATCCATTTTTCCGTAATAGGCATAGGGCATCACCGGGAACATTGCTTCCCCTTTTTTATTTACACCAGTTGCAATTGCTCTGAAAATTTCACCATCTGTCCAATCCTTAAGGCCTGCTGGAGTAATGTTTTTTGAGTAGAAATTTCCAGGGAAGCCCATTTGCTCATTAAAATTTTCGCCACCCCTGCCGAGCGTGCCGGCTACAGGCGGCCCCGCAAAACGAGACCAGTCGCGAACGCCATGGCAATCCATACATAACGAAACATGCCGGGCAAGATACTCCCCATGCTTTACCATTTCAGGGGTATAAGATATTTTTAAATCGGGCGCTTTTCCTACATTAGGGAGTGCAAAATAAATATAGGATGC
>JAFDXH010000262.1 GCA_018268075.1 Bacteroidota bacterium
AATTTTATATGATAGACTGTATCACTAAATGTAGGGTTAGATAAAAAAGTAATCGTGCCCGGCTGTACCGCAGTGGATGTTTGTCCATTCCCAAAATTCCATTGATAATTATATAGCGAAATGTCAGGTGTAGTATTGGTAATCTGCACTGCCAATGGGCCGCAGCCATCGTTGCTGCTGAGGGTAAAGGCAGGCTGAGGTAATTTATAAGTGTAGAACGTATGTGATAGGCTATCAGTTTTGCACCCAAACAATGAAATGGTAACTAATTTAATCGTAACCGAATCATTTGCTACGGGAATGGTGTAGCCTGGAAAATTTACCCCGCTTCCGGCGTAGCTTCCATTTATATACCATTGATAGGTACTGTTGTTTGCAGGATATTGGTGTAGTCCTATTATCGCCGGTGTAATGCTGAATGGTGGGCAGTTTATAGAAATAGTTGGTGAAAATTCTGCTATGGCATTAGGATGTATAATTACATTTAAAACTGCTCTATTACTTTCACATCCATTGGCATCAGTCTGGCTCACATAATAGTTGGTACTTCCAGAGGTAAAAGTGGAGGGAGTTGGCGCTATATTACTACCGATTCCGCCAGATGCAGCATTGTACCAAAGAAGAGAACTGCCGATTGCTGTAAGTGGAGAAGCAATGGCGTTAAGGCAATATTGAACTGGTGCAGTAAGGGGCGCAGCAGGTAAGGCATTAATTACAACATTTATACTTGCTGATGCTGAGGTGCAATTATTTTTTGTAACAGAAACATAGTACATGCCAGATGCAGCCATGGTTACATTATTAATAGATGGATTCTGCAGAGTGCTTATGAATCCATTAGGGCCAGTCCAATTATAGGACACTAATGGTGTGGCTGAAGATGCTCCGAGAGTTAATGTACTTCCAAAACATACAGGCCCATTGCTGGTTGTCAACGGCGTTGCCGGAGGGGTAGGGTCTGCAAGTGTAAGTGGCCCTACGCTTGAAGAAGGGCAATTTAATAGCGTTACATAAATATTGCTATATACACCGGCAAAAAGCGTAGAAATAACAATTTCGCCACTTGCATTTGAAGTGAGTGCCAGGTTTGTATTTATGCCACCTTTAGTATAATAAACTTTGTAAGATTTATTGGCAACCAGCCCTTTTAATGTAATAGAACCTGTGCCTGTAGCGCAATTAACCGGATCAGTTTTATCAGCACTAAGTATTTGCGGAGTTTGATTTACTACAACTGATAAAGTAGCAGGAGCTGCAATGCAGGTTCCTACTACAGAGCTAATCGTAAGTGTGTAGTTGCCGGTAGCTGCTGTCGTGGCATTGGTAATAAATGGGTTTTGTACATTATCGGTAAATCCATTAGGCCCTGTCCATGCATAGGTGAGTACGCCTGTAAAAGTAGAAGTGGAGCTTAATTCTAATTTATTGCCACTGCATACCGGCGAATTACTATTTACAGAAGGTATAGCCGGAGTAGCATTAATGATTACATCAGCCTTAGCTGTTCCAGATTTACAACTATTTAATGTAGCAGTTACAAAATAGCTGCCGGCACGGGTTGTAGCGGCATTAGGAATAGCCGGGTTTTGGAGTGTGCTTGTAAATCCGGAAGGCCCAGTCCAAGAGTAAGTAACGCCTGGAGTATTAGGATTGGCAAATAGCTTTAAAGTGTCACCACTACATATTGCACTATTACTAGTAGCAACAGGTGTAGCCGGAGGGTTAGGGTCAGATAGGGTAATAGGCCCTAATTTATTGGAAGGGCAATCCGAAAGCAATACATATATATCTGTATAATTACCCGCTCCAAGATTGGAAATTAAAATATTGCCACTAGCATCGGAGCTAATGGTAACAGATGTAGTTACTCCATTTTTAGTATAAAAAACAAGATAAGATTTATTAGGGTCAAGTCCTTTTAATGTGATAGAGCCTGAGGCAGTAGCGCAATTAGTAGGGTTTACATTAGCGCCGGCTACTATATTCGGTATGGGGTTTATTATAACGGTAATGGGTACACGCGCACCTTCACAGCCGGTAGCAGGGTTTACCTGGCTTACATAATAAATAGTATTGCCTACAGTGGTGGTATTAGGAATAGGCGCTGTGCTGCTTCCTGTGCCACCCGATGGTATAGTGTACCAGAGCAATGTATTGCCACCTGTGGCAGTGGCCGTTAGTGGCACGGGTATGGCATCTTTACAATAGGCTACATTTTTTACTCCGGGCACTCCGGGCAGTGGATTTACTTTAATAATAAAGCTATTGCTGCTACTGCAAGTGCCTATTTGGCCTAGCACGGTAATGGTAGCATTTAAGGGTACACTGCCGCTATTGGTGGTAGTAAATGCAGGAATGGGATTAGCGGTTCCGCTGCCGCTAAGCCCGATAGCAGTATTACTATTGGTCCACGAAAAGGTACTGCCATTAGGAGTAGCAGATAGGGTGAGCGGGCCTATTACTTCTCCAGCGCAGACTACCGTATCGGCTGGTACTGTAATATTTGGAGTAGGGTTGATCACTATGGTATTAGTGACTACTGTGGCGCCACATTCATTGTTTACCGTAAGCGATATGGTATAAGTACCTGCACTGTTATAAAATATGGTTCCAGGGTTTATAGATGCCGATGAAGAAGGCGTGCCACCGGGGAATGACCATGAATAGGTAGTATTGTTATCTATATAGCAACTTACTGTTGCGTTGGGTGTTATAGATTTATTTTGGCAAAGAGAAGCCGGTAAGCCACTCACGTTTACTATGGGTTTGCTTTTTACGGTAATCGTTTTAGAAACCACTGCAGTAGAACAAGTACCACCCGGGCTTACCATTACTAACGATATAGTATAAACGCCGGCATCATTAAACTGGAATACGGGCTGGTTGGA
>JAFDXH010000263.1 GCA_018268075.1 Bacteroidota bacterium
AGTAAAAAACGTTCCTGATAAAATTTTGTCCCACAGAGCAAAGTTAGCTATTTAGATAACTTTTTCAAAATCTATTTTGTCGGACTTTCGTAGTTGAAGATGTCTCACGGCATGACAGGCAACGGTTTTCGGCTTGGCGATGTGGCGGATTTTTAGCACAAAAGTTCAATAGAATTACTGCTGTTGAACCTTGCACAAATGTTTCATAGAAGCACTTCAGCCGCCATATTGCCAAACCGATGTTACCAGTAGTTTTTATCTTCTTGGTTCCCATATTTCTTCTCCATTTTGGTTAATATATCCGTATTTGAAGTTTTCGTATTCAGTTCCTATAATAACTTCGGAAAGTCCATTGTAAAAGTCGTCTAAGTGTGTGTATTTTGCTTCTATTTTTACAATTCCTGTTTTGTCTATGAAACCATATTTTTTGTTTCGCCCTTTAGGCTTGAAAACTGCTAATCCTTCATTGAAGTGTTTTATTAAGTCGAATTCGTAAGGGATTATTAATAGCCCTTTTTCGTCTATACATCCATAACCTTCGTCCCAAACAGCACAAAGTCCATCCGAAAATCGTATGCCTGCTCCTTGAAAAATTGGCTCTATTAAAAACTCGTTTTGTTGGTTAATAAAACCATATTTGTCTTTCCGATTTGCTTTTCCATCTATGTCTTTTTTGGGTGCAACAGCTCCTTTACCTTCATAAAAAGGTCTTGTAAATTTGTATTTAAAGTCGATGGAGACATTATTATCTATGTCAATAAACCCCCAATTTCCTTTGTCATCAGGGCAATTTATTAAACCTTCTCTCAATTCAGAGAGTAAAAAATTTCTTCCTTGAAGTTTTATCTTACCATTTTTGTCAATAAAGAAACCTTTTGACGTCACACTATCTTTTACTAATGCAAACCCTTCAAAAAAACTGTCGCAACTGTAATATTGAGGTTTTATAACAAATTCTCCACTTTTGTTAATGTAACCGTATTTATCGTTTAATTCTACATAGGCAAGTCCTTCGGAAAAAGGCATTGCTAAATCAAATTTTGGTTGAATTATAAAATTTCCATTTGTGTCAATATAACCAGCTTTTCCATTTACAATTACGCTTGCAAGTCCTTCTGAAAATTCACGGCATCCAAAAAAGTCAAAATGAAAGTCAATAACAATTTGCCCAGTCGAGTTTATGTAACCCGATTTTCCGTCTTTTTTCGCTGGGAATAGTTTTGGTGTGTCGTTCATAAAATTACTGGTAACGGACAGGGTATTGCCGATGGTGGGGAAATAGAATTTCGTCCGCCGGAACCGCTGCCTGGCTTTTTGATAAAGATAAATAATATGTACTAAAGCTGGGCTTTATTCGTCAAGCCCCGAACTGCAGTACAGTAGAATTACTGCTATTGATTGCTCCAATGTTCAGCCCCACTATTGGCAATACCAATGTTGCAAGCTGTGCATCCAATCAGAGGCTTTGCAAATCGTCTGGGTCGCTTGTGCTACCTTTAAAAGTCTGCAAAACAAAATGTTTATTGTCCGCCCAATGCAACTACAGATAAAAAAAACAACTCCGAACTTCTCACTTGTAATAATAGTTATGTCAAACACTAAAACTAACCAAAAAAACAATGATATTTATCCTCTTCAACTAGTCTTGTAAAGTCTTTCAAATTTTTAACGGTCTCCTGAGCAGAATAACTGTGCCATTTTAAGTCTGCTCTCTTCCAATAAACTTTCCAGATGTTTGTCCTTTTTATAAATGTTGCTTTTGCAAATGGGTATTCGCAAATTACGTCTGGCTTGTCCCACTTAGGTCTAATTTCAAATAAAATTATGCTTTGGTCATCTATTTTATAACCAATATCTAACTGACTTCGTATTTCTTTACTGGGTCTTTTTCTTTCAAGAAAATTCTCCATTACTTCTATTATGTCAACAGTCTGTAAAATGTCAATTGCCATTTCTGCCTACTTGTTTTTTACAAAAATAACGTAAACCTTGTAGGCATAAACAAATTATTGAGTTGCAAACAGTGTGGCAATTAGTTTTTGTCTGTCCACAGTGTCCGACCTAAAAATGCGTTTTGTATCCTGCCATAAATGACTTGAATAAAAGTCCACCAGATACAAATGCTAAATTGAAAAACCAAAAAACAGAATTTATATAAAAGCCGGACGAAGAATCTCCCGCCGATGTGGGCTTTTCTTCAAGTCAACCTACGGTCTGATAAGAGTTTTCTGTCAGACCCCTTGCGAATTGAAGGCTGGTTGCCGCATTGCTTGCAACGTTTTGGCAGCTTGGCGAGGGTGGCACTATTAGCACAAATGTTGAATAGAAATACAAACTTTCAACTTTGCAGAAACGCTCAATCGAAGCCGTTTCCTGCCACTCTTGCCAAACTGCTTGTTAGGCACAGTTACTTTTTAATTGGTAGCCGTCCTGTTTTATCCCTTATCTTAGTCTTTAAAAGTTCTCGTTGGTCGTCCGACAATCCATTACTAGGATTTTTACCCCAAACTCCAACTCCTTCCTCAATTTGTTTCTTCTCAAGTTTCAAAATTAAATCATCTATTTTGTCGTATAGTTTCTCGTATTCTAAGGCAAGTTTGAAAACGTCTTCACTCCTTATATCGGTAATAACGAACCTATGTATAACTTTATTTCTTTCTTTGTAAAGCAACTCTAACTCGTTAAAGACTGGCTGTGAAACTATACCTAAGTCTAAACACTTCTGATAAATTGCTCTTTCCATAACTGGCTTATCAGTCTCCGCTTGAAATAGCAATCCTAAATCAACCTCTTCATTCTTATTTATCAACTGGTTGGTCAGAATTATTGCAAGTCTAAGTAGTGCATCAATGTGATTAGCAGAAAA
>JAFDXH010000264.1 GCA_018268075.1 Bacteroidota bacterium
AAAGAAATCGCGCTCGCAAACAACACGCGTGGAAGTTTGGCAGATGCTGCCGAGGGACAAGCACCCGAATTAAGGGATCGAGGCAATGCTTCGGCGCGCAGAATCTTGGATGCTTTGACAAAGTACTATGCAAAGCTATTTCGTGGTTATAAGATTGTGAAGGACGCACACAAAAAAGACGACGATAAAAACCAACCTGCCGATATCGAGCTCACTCGTTCACCGGAGGATTTCCCACCGATTCAAGGGGTTTTTGACCAAGATGGCAACCGCGTGTTTACGATCGATGACGCAGAAGAGGTGGAATTGGAAGCAATCGCAAATCTGCCACAGGAAACGTTCACAGACATTAATCCAGGGCCGTATGAGGGCAACGATACCTACAGCGACAATGTGTTGGAGGAGATAGATTTGAACGATTGGAAACAATCCGATGACCAGGCTGCCTTGTACGCCGCGCGACGATTGCCACGCACACGGGAAGTTATGAGGCGTCTTGACATCATTGCAGACCAACTGAGACGACGCTTGCCTTGGTCGCGTCTGACCGAGGAGCAAAAAAACCGAGTGAACCGGGCATTGCCGCCAGGGTTTCGTCTCCGAAACAGGCCCGGCGACGAGCAAGTGTTGTGGGAAGCAGACGACTATGATCCGCCGGTAAGCTGGTGGCGAAGATTGGGTCGAAGAGGTGCGCGCATTCGCCTCAATTGGATGCAAAAAATTATGTGGCGTTTTTTACTTCCTGTGAGCCTCCTCTCACCAGGCGTGGCACTGTACTATCGGGAAGGCGAAGGCGAAAAAGAAGACGAATTGATCACGTTATGGCGAGCTTTGCCAGACGATAACTGGTTTAAACAAAGCATGGATCTGTTTTCGTGGGCCAAGTTGATTCCTATGACACCCCGTGCCGACAATTATCTGCTGTTGAAACAAGTCGGAAATGCCGAATTGTTGCATTACAGATTCGACGTCAATTTGGTGCAGGTAATCAGCCGAGGTGTGAAAAACATGAAACCAGGCAACCCAGGCAACGACTGGACCCTCAACCTTTTTAAGGCATTCAAAGCTGACATGGCGTATCGAGCCACACATAACACTCAACTGACCAAGATCGTCACCACATTCGACCTTGGGACTTCTTTCGGCTGGGGCCTCGTCTGCGCGGCACAAGGGTCTGATCCACATGGTCTCCATGTGATGGCTGCGTTTTTCGAATCGGGTTTGCAAGTGGACAATGACCTGCGTTGGGCAATCACCAAGGCGAACGGCCAAGCAACGGCAGAACACCAAGGCCCGTTTCGCGAGTTAAAATACCAAGATCTGATTGCTGCGTTTTCGAACGCCATCAAGTTTTCCAAAGATTTTCGCACGCCATGGATGAAAGAAATGATGGTTTTGTACCACTCGTCCAAATTCGACGCAACGCTCGAAAAACTCGCATTTACGAACGTGTTGCGCCAATTAGAAGTCAATGCGACCTTGTACCAAGACAGTGCCAGAAGCGTTTTGGAAGATTTTTTGCGCCGCTATACCAAAGACGGCGATCCGAGCAACGTGTTGCCTTTCCAACACAACCTGCACGCGTTAAAGTATGGCGACGACATTTTTGCGCCTGTGTCACAACTACTGCAAGCAATGGCCAATTATCGCAACGACGGGCGACTGGACAAGCTGGCATACGAGCTTCTGAACAAAAAATGGGAACCGCACAACGCACAGACTCCCTATGATAGCTTCGCAGCTGCTATGGCTTCGTTTGACTTGAGCGAAAAACACAAGGTTGTTGTGCAGGCAGCGGTAGAGAGCATGCAGAACGGATTGATGCCGTTTGTGGAAACAGTAAGGCACGAACTTAAAACGAAACCGGTCGAAGAAGACGGACTTCCAGCGGAATTAGTTGGGTTGAGCAAGGTTGTGTCTCCACCAGAAGAGGAATTGAGTGTTTTTCCGATCAACTCAAATGTCCCTTTTGCCGACAATTCGCGCGCTCTCGTTCCTTTTGAGAACTCGCCTGTCCCAGCAGTGGTCCCGTCCAGTCGCAGTGTGGGTTCGGGCAAAAAAGTGATGGCAGCTGTGCCAGCGTGGATCGATTATGAAACGGTGCCATTTTTCCGCGTCGAGAACACGGTAGTTCTACAACTCGGGGATGTGCCAGTTGTGATGGCGGTCAATGATAACATCGTCCAAATCGCAGCTTTTCCGGCTCCGGAAAACGACGAGGGTCCGTATGCAATGGAGGTGTGGCAAAAACCTGTCGAACAGTCGAACTCTGGTGGTCTGGTTCTTGCAAAGTTCCCTTGGTTTACCGCTGTCGCGCAGCTTGCGTTTTTGGTTACTATGACCATCATGGCTGCGTTTATTGTAGCCGAACGTAACCACGTTGGTCCGGAACGCATGGCGGCGGTCACATTGGGCAAAGTCGCAACGGTTGTCGTTGGTGGTGGGAAACTGGTGGTGAACCATTTCGTGGCTCTTCCTTTCAAAGAACAGCTTATGATCACGGGCGGGATCGGGGTAGGAGCCGGGGTTGTGGTCTATCGCAAAGAAATCGCAGATGCACTGACGAGAGTTACGACAAGCGGAGCCCAACTTATTGCGATTGTTGTCGCCGTGTCTTTGCTGGCGACCGCGAGCGATTTTTACAGCGCATCGCAAGGACGCAAAAAAAGAAAGTTGTGAAAACGCGTTTTTTATTAAAACAAAAACTTTAATCCGATTGTGTCGAAGTGTCTGTGGAA
>JAFDXH010000265.1 GCA_018268075.1 Bacteroidota bacterium
CAGGGTTAGTGCAAGGAACTTACCAATTTAGACTAACCGTTACAGATAATCAAGGTGCTTCAGGAAGTGCAACAGTTCAGATCATCGTAAATCCTGCACCCAATAAACCACCGGTAGCCAATGCCGGAAGTGACCAAACGATAACGCTACCTGTAAATACCGTTTCACTTAGGGGTAGTGGTACTGATTCAGATGGAACAGTCGTATCTTATTTATGGACAAAAGTATCAGGGCCTTCAACATTTAATATTGTCAACTCTTCATCTGCAGTTACAGATGTTTCAGGTTTGGTGCAAGGAACATATCAATTTAAATTAACCGTTACAGATAATCAAGGTGCTTCAGGAAGTGCAACTGTTCAAATCACCGTAAATCCTGCTGCAAACATACCACCTGTGGCCAATGCTGGCACTAATCAAACGATTACCTTACCTGTTTCAAGTGTCAAGCTTAATGGTTCTGGTACAGATGCAGATGGAACAGTTGTATCTTATCTATGGACAAAAGTATCAGGGCCTTCAACATTTAATATTGTCAACCCTTCATCTGCAGTTACAGATGTTTCAGGTTTGGTGCAAGGAACATATCAATTTAAATTAACCGTTACAGATAATCAAGGTGCTTCAGGAAGCGCAACAGTTCAGATCATTGTAAACCCTGCTGCAAACATACCACCTGTGGCCAATGCTGGTACTAATCAAACGATTACCTTACCTGTTTCAAGTGTAAAGCTTAATGGTTCTGGTACAGATGCAGATGGCACAATAGTATCTTATGTATGGACAAAAACTTCTGGGCCTTCTTCATTTAATATTGCAAACCCTGGAAGTGCCAGTACTGATGTTACAGGATTAGTAGAAGGGGTGTATCAATTTCAATTGACAGTAAAAGATAATGCTGGCGCTTCTGCATCAGCTTCAGTTACTATTACTGTAAAACCAGCATTAAATATTCCTGTAGTAAATGCAGGAAGTAATCAAACCATTACCTTACCCGTTTCCTCAGTTCAATTAAGTGGAAGCGCATCAGTAGCAGGCGGTACCCTTGTAAACTACCAGTGGACTAAATTTAGTGGCCCAGCTTCTTATAATTTTTCAAATGCTGGAAACCCTATTACTACAGTTACCGAACTTGTAGCAGGTACCTATCGTTTCGATCTTACCGTGACCGATAATAATGGAACCAAAGCTTCTGGGTCAGTATGGATAACTGTTCAGCCAGTGGTTTCTACTTATTTACCCATTGTTCGTGCCGGATCTAATCAAACTATTCTTTTACCAAAATCGGATGTGCTTCTGAGCGGAAAAGCTTCTGTGACTGGTGGTACGATAGTGTCATACTCATGGAAAAAAGCTTCTGGTCCAATTTCGTACACAATTTCAAACTCAGATTCTGCGATTACTCGAGTGCGTGATCTTACAGAAGGCGATTATCGTTTTGACTTGACTGTTGTTGACAATAATGGAAATGAAGCAACCGCATATGTATGGATTACAGTGCTGAAAAAGGCTGAGGGGTTATTAGATCTTAGTCTGGATGCCGAGAAAAATTCAGTTTCTATCTTTCCAAATCCTGTAAATGAGATAGCAAATGTATTTGTTAATTCCGGACAGAAGTATTCCAATATGAGTATGGTCGTAACAGATATGAAGGGAAGAGCACTCATTAAAAAGCAGATTGCATTCAATATATCAAGTACTACTGAAAAGGTGAATGTAAGTAAACTTGCTAAGGGCGTGTATATAGTTACTATTTATTTCGATGGCAAGAATCCGAAATCAGCAAAACTGATTAAACAATAATTCATTTATAGAAACGGAGAGGGAATTTTTATAATTCCCTCTCCGTTTCTATTTATTTTACTTACTCTATTGCCCAAGGGGATTTTCGTTAGATATACCAATAGTAACCTCTTTACCCACTAAATATTCCGAAGGGATCTATGTGGAAATGGTAAATGAAGGCATGATACACCAGCATGACAATCTTTTACCCTCCCCAAATTTCGAGGTTTGTATTTTTACGAATGTTCGATTGGTATTAGTATTAGTAGGTAGGGGCTTGTGATATTTTCTTTACACAAGTGACCTGTAAAACCCTTCTGTGGCAATTTCTAACATTGCGCGGTCGCCTGCGGAATCGCCATAACAAAAAATATTATTGAAGTTTTCTAAGTTGTATTTTACTTTGATTCGTTGAACTTTTTCTTCGTAATTACAGTTCTTGCCTTCCAGTTTCCCAGTGAGCCGCCCGTCAATCACTTCCAATTTTGAGGCAATACATACGGCATTAATTGAGTCGCACCAAATTTTTACCCAGTTTTCGGCAGAGGCTGTAACCACTACTACCGGCACATTATTTTTTTGATATTGTTCTATCTTTTGTAGTGCACTTTTGCGAATCAGGCCGGGCAATTTTTCTTTAGTGAAATCATTACAGATCTTAATGAAATCTATTTCAGGTATTCCTTTAAAAAAGTGAGATAATAATTTTTCTTTTGCAAGTTGATGGCTTACCATTTTTGCTTTCATACCGGCTATCCAAGGCGAAACAGAAAGCATCCCTTTATAAAATTGAAAAATTCCAAAATGAAATTTAATCAATTCCAGCATGGTGTCCTTTGTAGTAGTGGTACCATCAAAATCAAAAAATGCTATAGATTTTTTCAATGTTTATTTAAAAATTGTAATATCCTTCATGTAAAGGATAATGTAGAAACTGATAACCCAAAGCAAAATAGAAATCTGTATAAAGCGATCCTTATATAAAATTTTTACTGGTGACTCAGAATCGCTTTTTACATAAATAATTTGCAGGTACCTGAAAATGCCTGCAAGAACAAATAAGCAGGTATAATATAAACGATAGGTGCCAAGTCTTGTTATCACTTCCGGCGACATGGTGTACATAAAATAGGCAACAACAGTTACTGAACAAATTAATGAAAGGGCAATATTTATAAACTCAAGATTATACCCTTTTATGGATTGCCTCATATCGTTTCCTGAACTTAACTTAATCAGTACATCATCACGCCTTTTAGCCAATGCTAAAAATAAAGCGAGCAAAAATACCATAATGGTAAGCCATTCGCTCAAGCCAAGAAATGCGATTACCGCGCCAGCCTTTACGCGAAGTACAAAACCTATTGCAATAATAATAATATCGAGAATGGGTATTTTCTTTAATCCAAAAGAATATAGAAGATTCAAAATAAAATAGATGGCCAATACGAAAAAAAACTTGTCGCGTATAACCCAAGCATAGCCAAGGCCTATACCTAATAATAAGATAGCGATAATAATAGCTATATTTTTATTGATCAGCCCGGCAGCAAGTACTCTTTTGCTTTTTTCAGGATGTTTTTTATCATCTTCTATATCGCGATAGTCATTGATAATATAAATACTACTTGCTACCAAAGAAAAGCAGATGAACCCTTCAAATACGATAAGAAGTGCATGAAAATTAAAAAGTACCCCTCCGAAAAAAAGTGGTATGTAAAGAAATAAATTTTTAGCCCAATCCTTTGGCCTAATCAGTTTGATATAATTTTTCATAATGCGGTTGGTTCTGGAGAATTAGAATCTGATAACGTTTTTATTTCCTTTTCTATAAGCCATAATATCATAGGGATGAAGATAAGAATTACAGGAACCATAAAGAGCCTGGTTTGATAAGCCACCACACTTATATAATGAATGCCAAACCATACAGGCACCAAAAAGATAAACCATTTTTTCAACAGGTGAGGAAAAGTTTTAAATTTCCATAAGATAATAAATGGTATTACACCAAAGGTGCCCAACAACTCAAAGTAGGCTTTCACACCTACAGCGCTGAATAGGTTCAATTTTAACATGGGCCATCCGGCAGCAGCTTTCCACTCCTGCTGAGGTTGATAGCCATAATACCACCGAAGACCGATAAAAATTGCAATAAAGATTGCATAAAGAAAACCGGTAAAAAACCAGGTATTAGTTGCAGGCCATTTTATGTTGCTAATATTTAATTTCTTAAAACTGAAATCTGTAAAATTTGTTTTGGAAATAAAATACAATGCCGGAATCAATAAGGCCGTTTCTCTGTTGAATGCTGCGAGCGGAATAATAAGGTACAGCCAGTTTCTATTGCGTTGATACAAAATCAAATTTGCAGTGAGTAAATAAAAAATAATATCAAGATATGTATTGAAGGAGAGATCTGCGGCAGCTACAGCATTGCCAAATGATAGCGCCAGAAAATTAATTCCAAAAAAGATCAGCCAATTGCTTTTTACAAAAAATGCCCACAATCGCCAAGCCAGATAAAAAATAAAAAAATGTTCTACAAACCTGAACAACGTGAAAATAAGCATGTATTTCATGACGCCTTTGGTTTGCATTAAAGTCACAAAGGCATCAGTCTCTGCATTGGTGCCAGAGGTGTTACTTATATTGAAATGTACTTTTTCTTCTATAGGAAATACTTTATCAATTGTATGGTTGTAAACCCACATAATGCCTTCAATGGTAAAGGGGCAGAGAATACGGTATTGCCAGGGGTTATAAAATTCGGATCTCCCTTCTATTACAGCCTTGTGTCTTTCGTAAGTGAGCAACCCATTGCTATAATAATAGCTTTTGTAAATGGGAAACATAGATAGAAGCGAAAGACAAAAACAAATAAAAAAGAAATTAATTTTATTTTTTTTCAGCCACAATGGTGAAGTGTGGGTAAACATACATTCTTCGTTTTTTTTGTTCTAAAATAGAAAAATTATTGCTCTCCAATAGGGAGGTGGTCTTGGCTAAAGATAGCTCATGGCCGATTTCTCTTGAAAAAATAAAATCATGAAGTTTATTAAAAAGTACAAGCGGGCTTGCCCCATTAATATCTTTGATGATGAGCCTTGCCCCGGGTTTTAGTTTTGCTGATAGATTTTTAAAGAAATCCTCCTGCTGTACTACCGGTACATGGTGTATTACATCTATGAGAAATACTATATCCATTTCCTGTAATTTTTCAGGAAAGGTTTTGCCATCATAAACCATAAATTCTGATGGGCAACCTGATGCGCCTTCAAATAGTTTACGGGCATTATTGATGAGCCTGTCAAAGATCTCAATACCAAACAGGTAAGAGGGTTGGGCAAATTCTGATACCAGAAGTAAAAACTGTCCATTTCCACAACCAATATCACCTACCTTATCACCGGGTTTTACTCTTTCCAGCAGATCAATGAAAGGGCAAATGAGGCTTCTGTATTTAATTTTGAGGGTATCAATGAATCCGGCAGAAAAATTCTTTTCTTTTAAAAAATTGATAATGGCTCGGTTCGTAATGTTCATGTATAATTTTTCGATTTTTTTTACATCAATAGCAGCTGTCCTTTGATTTTTCTAATTCTTTTGAAATGCTTATCGTTTATTTCATAATTGTCATTTAAAATCAATATTTCTTGATTTTAGATTAATGCGAAAGTAATTTTTTTAATGTGAAAAAATCTAAACACCTTTGGCATGGAAAACATGCATCTTCGCATCAATTTCACCTCAACCAACAGAAGTATTATTTAAGAATAAATTTTTATGCCATGAAGAGTGTAATTATAACGCTTTTGATGTTCTTTTATTTTTCATTACATTCATTTGATGCTCAGGCGCAAGTTTATAAAAGAATCTGTGTAATAGGATCGTCCACATCCTGGGGATATTTTAATGGGATGTATCCGAGGGACAGCGGATATGCATTTAAACTGAGTAAATATTATCAATCACTCGGATTAATTGATACACTTTATAATATCGCCTCAAATGGGTCTGACCCTTACTTTGGTATGCCATCCAGTTATACTCCGCCACCGGGTAGAGATGCGCCAGACCCCAGATTTAATATTACCAGAGCAGTGAATTTTAATCCGAAACCTGATGTAATTATTGTTAATTATCCTTCTAATCATTATGATTATTTTACCGCCAGTGAAGTATTGGCTTGCTTGCAGACTATAAAAGACTCCGCTAATATCAAAGGCATTGTTTGTTATATTACCACCTCGCAGCCCCGGGATAATTTTAATGCAGGGGAAAGGCAGAATTTATTGGTATTACGTGACTCTATTTTAAATCGTTTTGGAGAATTTGCTCTTAACTTTTATGACCCGATAGTTAAAAATCCTGAAATGATTATCCGGCCTGAATATTCTCTCGGTGATGGGGTACATACTAACCCGGCAGGGCAGACTGTACTCGAAAATGTAGTGATAGATAAAAATATCTTGCTGAGTGTATTGCCGGTAAATTTTATTTCAGTAACTGGTGCCAGCAACACGGGGAGTGTAAAGATTGAATGGAGCATAAATGGAGCTGAAAATAATGATCGTTTCGCCATTCAAAGAAGTAACAATGGAATAAATTTTATCAATATAGGCGAGGTGATCTATTCAGTGGGCAAAACTACCTTTCAATATACAGACCTTAATCCATCAGTTGGGATTAATTATTATCGCATCGTTAGGTTGGGGGCTGATAATAGAAGAACGATCTCAAAAATTATTAGTGTAAACTTTAAAAGTAATCCAATAGCGAATATATTTTTTGATAATAACTCAAAAAAATTACACTTGCATTTCTTTCAAGGTAATTCAAGCAAACCTGCTACCATACAGATTTTTGATCAAGCAGGGAATGTAGTTCTTAAGAGAACTATATTTGAAAATACCGGGGATGATTACCAAATAAGCCTTGTGAATTTGCCAAGGGAAATCTACTCCATCTTACTTACAGTAGGCAATCAAAAAATCACCAAAAATATTATGAATTAATAATTTTTATTTAATATTGCAATACAAAGATTTATTACCAAATTAGATCTTAACCCCATTATTAATTGCTATTGAGATTTTTTTTAAAATCTTTAAAATATTCAAAGCAATGAAACAATCTTTACCCCCGAAACATTTTGAACTCAGGTTCCGAACAGCGTGTTTTCGCTATCTTACTTTATTGATAACCCTCTTTTTTTTCTTATCATTTCAAACTTCAAAAGCTCAGACCGGTGAAGCCTTAAATTTTGATGGTGTGGATGATTATGTGGATATAAGTGGTGTAAAAATTTCAGGCTCTTATACTAAGGAAGCATGGATTTATTTGCCCGTAGTAAATCCGGCAGACCCCAATGCGCACAATATTATTTCTGGATCTGCTACCTCACTTTATGTGTATCAAGGTAAGTTGGGTGCTGGCCATAATTTTAATAATGTTCAGGATCCTACCGTGCTTACCGCCAATACCTGGTATCATGTAGCGGTTACTTTTGATGCATCTACGGGTACTATGACTTTGTATAAAAATGGGCTTCCTGTAAATGTAGGCGTTGCACCTGCGTACACTGAAACTACTTTATTATTGGGAGCAATTTATACCGGAACTGTAGGTTATTTTTTTCAAGGAAATATAGATCAGGTACGCATTTGGAATGTAGTTCGTACTTCTTCAGATATATTCAATGATTTTTCATGCTATGCTACAGGAAATGAACCCAACCTAATAGCGCTTTATCCTTTTACACAAGGTATTGCCGGAGGCAATAATGCCGGACTTACTACTTTGGGCGATAGTTCTGCAACGCCACACAATGGTACATTAATGAATTTTGCCCTTAACGGCACTACCTCTAACTGGATAGCGCCAGGTGCCCCACTCACCAATGCATGTATTACACTTCCTGTTCAATTATCAAATTTTAGTGCAGAGAAATCATCAAATGGTGTGATTCTACGTTGGGAAACCTCTACTGAAATTAATAACAAGGGGTTTCAGATACAGCGCTCAACGGATGGCCTTAATCATTGGTTTGATGTAGCTTTTATAGCCGGTGCAGGCAATACAACCGAAAGGCATAAATATTCATACAATGATGTTTCGCCATTTAAAGGGAATAACTATTATAGGTTAAAGCAAATTAATTTTGATGGAGAGTCTAAATACAGCAATATTAAAACAGTGCGTATAGTTAAATCAGGTGAGTTATCACTTTACCCAACGTTAGCTCACGATAATATTACATTAGAAGTTGCAAATGTAGATATGCTGAATACTATGGTTTCTGTTTTTGATGGCCAAGGCAGAGTGGTTCAGAAGGAAAGGTTAATAGATCAGAAACAACAAATAGATGTGAGTGGTTTACAAAGAGGTATGTATCTGCTCAGGTTAGAGAATGGCGATGCCGGAAGATTTTTAAAATTATAAAGATTGATTAGGAATTAAAACAGGGGCGGCTTTAAAAGCCGCCCCTGTTTTATAGTTGGGGTTATAATTTGTACAAAAAAGTGTGAAAATGAAAAAAGATAATGATTCACCAATTCTGCTCCGGGAGATGCATTCAGAAGGCGTTGTTTAAAATATCTTCCACTATGATACCCGAATGGCTTTCGTTATATACGGGCAAGCCATCTTTAATAATAATTACCTGCGGCGATTGATGTACTATTTTAAAATCTTGAGCTATTTTATTGCTCAGTGGGCGAAATTTAATAAGATCTAAATAATAAAAATCTATTCCTTCTGTATGCTCATTTTTATCCAACCTGTTCTTTGCCATACTGCTTACACTGCAGCGGGTACTGTGCTTAAATATTACCTGAGGTATTTCCTTAGATTTTTCAATTAGTTCGGTAAGTTGCTCTTCAGTTTGTAGGTTGATCCAATTCATGTATTAAATGAGACAAGACGGTTAATGAATAATATTTTCTGTCATAGGGCATCCGGTTCTGCTTCTGCGGGAGCTGCTGCAAGAATTTAATAGGGTGGCAGCAAGAGCTACAAAGGCAATAAGGAATAGTATTCTTTTCATAATTATTGGGTTAATAGGTATTACTTTGCAAAGTTAATTAATGATAAATAAAACATTTTTGTAAAAACGGTATATTTTTATTTCTATTGTTAAAATAAGCTACAAAAAGTAAATATTATGTGGGTTCATTTTATTGCCATTGGTGGAAGCGTGATGCACCAGTTGGCAATTTGTTTAAAAAATAAAGGTTATAAAATTACAGGCAGCGATGATGAAATATTTGAACCTGCCGCCGGAAACCTGAAAGCCTCAAATTTATTGCCGGTAGAAGATGGGTGGTTCCCAGAAAAAATAAATAAAAATATAGATGCCATCATATTGGGGATGCATGCCCGAAAGGATAATCCTGAATTAATTAAGGCTACAGAATTGGGGTTAAAAATTTATTCTTTTCCTGAATATATCTATTCCCAGAGCTTATCAAAAATACGAGTGGCTATTGCCGGTAGCCATGGCAAAACTACCACCACAGCTATGGTGATGCATGTGCTGAAAAAGGAAAAAAAGGATTTTGATTTTTTGGTGGGGGCAAGGTTGGAGGGTTTTAGCCAAAGTGTTTCAATTACCGATGCACCCATAATCGTTTGCGAAGCTGATGAATATCCAGCAAGTACTCTCGAGCCCAGACCTAAGTTTCATTTTCTGTATCCCCATATAGCAGTGATAACCGGAATAGCCTGGGACCATGTAAATGTATTTCCAACATTTGAATTTTATTTGGAGCAGTTTGTTATTTTTATTAATAGAATAGAGCCTCATGGAATACTTATTTACAATGAAGCAGATACCCAATTACTAAAACTAATTAATGACCATAAACGGAAAGATATTACCTATCTGCCTTACCACTTGCCTTACTTTGAAATAGAGGACGGTGTTAGCATCATTAAGCAGGATGAATTAAAATATCCGATTTCTGTATTTGGTATTCATAACTTATTAAATTTGCAAGCAGCCAGACTTGTTTGTGAAAAATTGAATATACCATCAGATCGTTTTTTAAAGGCCATTAGCGATTTTAAAGGTGCGTCAAAGCGACTTGAACTAATATATTCTACAAATAAAATGAACGTTTACAGAGATTTTGCTCATGCACCAAGCAAAGTAGAAGCGAGTGTAAACGCAGTGAAAGATCAATTTCCCCAAAGAAAATTGATAGCCATTTTGGAACTACACACCTATAGCAGCCTCTCAGGAAAATTTATGAAGGAATATAAATCAACCATGGATAGAGCTGATGAAGCTATAGTGTTTTATAGCAGGCATGCATTGGAAATCAAAAAACTTCCCCTGTTAGAGCCTTCAGACGTAGAAAATGGATTTCAGAAAAAGGGATTAAAAGTGGTTACAGAAACGAGTGAACTTGAAATTTTGATAAGATCATTAGAAAAAGAAAATGTAAATTTCCTGTTTATGAGTAGCGGAGATTACGGCGGACTTGCTATATTGCCAATATTAAATTAAATATTATTTAAAATTTTTACATGCCATTACAACTTACAAGGCCTATCGCTTTTATAGACCTGGAAACTACAGGAATTAACCTGGCAACTGATCGCATTATTGAGATAGCCATCATAAAAATTTCGCCCGACAGAACGAGGACTGTAAAGCATAAGTTGGTAAATCCGCAGATGCCTATACCTAAAGAGAGCAGTGACATACATGGAATAACCGATGATAAGGTAAAGGATGCGCCAGCCTTCAAAGAAGTGGCTAATGAATTAAAGCAATTTATTGGCAATTCAGATCTATCCGGCTATAATTCTAATAGATTCGATATTCCTTTACTGATGGAGGAATTTCTTAGAGCGGGGATCGTTTTCGAAATGAACGATAGGCGCATGCTGGACGTACAAACAATTTTTCACATGATGGAAAAGAGAACATTGGAGGCCGCATATAAATTTTATTGTCAAAAAGACCTAGTAGATGCACACTCTGCAGAGGCAGATGCATCAGCAACATGGGAAATCCTTGAGGCACAATTAGACCGGTATCACCAGCTTGGCGATAGCGTGGATAGCATTTTAAAATTTACGGGAGAAGAAAATATTGTGGATTTTGCAAGGAGGTTTTCTATAGTGAATGGTGTAGAAGTGTTCAATTTTGGAAAGTTTAAGGGGAGGCCGGTACAAGAGGTGCTTAAAGCAGAACCTCAATATTATGATTGGATGATGAAAGGCGACTTTCCATTGCACACAAAGCAAAAGCTTACAGAAATATTTAACCGTACTCTTAACAAAAAATAGAATTGATCTAACAAAAATTTTTAAACTTATTTGTATTTTCATCTCTCAATATTATATTTCTAATTGGAAAAAATCGTCATCATACCAACTTACAATGAACAGGAAAACGTTGAAAAAATTTTAGAGACCGTTTTTGGCCTCAGTAAAGATTTTCACGTTTTGATTATTGATGATAATTCACCAGATGGAACAGCGCAAATAGTAAAAGGTCTTTTTGTAAAATATCCGGGGCAGCTTTTTCTGCTGGAGCGTAAGGGGAAACTCGGATTGGGCACAGCCTATATTAAGGGTTTCAAGTGGGCACTCTCTAAAGGGTATCGCTTTATTTTTGAAATGGACTGCGATTTTTCGCACAATCCAAAAGACCTTGAAAGGCTATATGAAGCCTGTAAATTTGGGGGCACAGATCTGGCAGTTGGTTCCCGGTATGTAGCTGATGGAAATGTGAAGAACTGGCCTTGGCTAAGGGTACTCATTTCAAAAGGCGCATCTATTTATACAAGAATGATTACCTGGATGCCTATAAAAGATCCTACAGCGGGTTTTGTATGCTACCGTAATGAGGTATTAGAGGCCATCAATTTTGATCAGGTCACTTTTGTAGGCTATGCCTTTCAGATTGAAATGAAATTTGCAGCATGGAAACTCGGATTTAAAATTAAAGAAGTTCCGATTACTTTTATTGATAGAAAATTTGGCAATTCCAAAATGAATAAAGGAATTGTAAAGGAGGGTATTTTAGGCGTACTAAAATTAAAGTGGCTTAGTATGTTTAAAAATTATCGCTACCGCGTGAAGAATGTACATGAAACGGTATATACCTAATACAATGGTAGTTATTTACCTGACAAAATTCAACCTTAACCGTTATACTTCTTCTACCTTAAAAGGTATAGTTCTAGAATTGTGAATAAACATAAAATTGTTTACATAATTGGTATGCACCCCTATAAATTCATTGGGTTGAAGTTTTTGCCAAGTAAAAGATGATAAGGGATGTACCGATCCATTAAAATAATAAAATCCCTTATAGCCCATTGCAATTATTTCATCAAATACTTCCTGAATAGGGCGGCTGATATGTCTTTGCTCTATTTCTACGATTAGGTTAGGTTTGTTTTCGGCTATTGTATTTCTGGCACCATCTATTATTTCATATTCATGCCCCTCTGCATCAATTTTCATAAAACCAATATTTTTTAAATTGAATTCATCCATTTTCTTAGTAATCACTTTAAAGCTATGAACTTTTCTGCCTTCAAAAGATTTACTAATGCTACCGGCACTTTCATATTCAACTGGAATTTGTAACTCTGCTTCACCATTTTTGTTGGAAAGTGCCTCTGTAAATAATTTTACTTTTTCTTTTGGTAATGCTTTTTTTGAAAAGGCATAGTTGTGCGGATGTGGTTCAAATGCATAGACCTTGCCAGCACTATCAGCCATTACGCTGGTATATACACCCCGGTAAACACCCACATCTACTGCATCTGTGCCAGAAGGAATCAAATACTTAATAAACTTTAATTCGGGGTCGCCGGTACGCAGGTGTTTGCGTTTTAAAAATTTCAAAATTGTTTTTGGCGAAACAAATTTCAGTGCCAGGCTTTTAAGCGGTTGAAGCATTAGTTTTTTGCGTTAAATATATTAATTAAAAAGTTAGGAGGATATTTTATAATTTATCTAAATTGATTGCTTGAATGCAGGATGGTATGTTTGCAAAGTATCTCTGAGAAATTCCCGATCAAGGTGGGTATATATTTCAGTAGTTGTAATGCTTTCATGGCCCAGCATTTCTTGCACTGCTCTCAAATCGGCGCCACCCTCTACCAGATGTGTGGCAAATGAATGCCTGAAAGTATGTGGCGAAATATTTTTTGTTATACCAGCTTTTTCGGCCAAAGATTTAATTATTAAAAATACCATCACCCGGGAAATTGATTTTCCTCTGCGATTTAGAAAAAGTATATCCTCGTACCCGCCTATAACGGGAAAGTGAACCCTGATATTTTGTAAGTAATTATTTACCTGTTTTACTGCTATATTTCCCATCGGAACCAACCGTTCCTTATCACCTTTGCCTCTTACTTTTATAAACCCAATTTCAAGATATAATCCGGTGATTTGTAAATTTACAAGTTCGCTTACACGAAGGCCACAACTGTACAGTATTTCAATCATGGCTTTATTTCTGGCACCTTCAATAGTGCTTACATCTATGGCATTACTGATTCGTTCAATTTCGCTGAAGGATAGTATATCCGGTAATTTTTTTCTGAGCCGAGGGGTTTCTAAAAGTGCTGTAGGGTCTTCAGATATTATTTTTTCTTGAATGCAATAATCAAAAAAACTCCTTAACCCGGAAATGATTCTAGATTGAGAGCTGGCTGTCATGCCTAACTCTGCCAGCCATTTTATAAACTCTGATAAATGCGCCATTTTTACTTCTGCCGGACTAATATTCGTCGCCATTATTTCCAGAAACTGAATAAATTTTTCAACATCAGTAGTATATGCAGAAACAGAATTGTCTGATAGCGATTTTTCCAATTGAAGGAAAATTTTATATCCCTTTTTATATGCATTCCACATAGGTTTATTTTTTGTATGAATGCTTTTTCAAATATTTAAAACTAATATCCAATACATCATATTCTTTGCTGTCGGGCAAGTAAAAATGCCACCATTCTGTGGAAAGTTGGTTAAAGCCATTTTTATTCATTACCCTTTTTAAAAGCGCTCTGTTATTTTTAATAGAGTCGGTAAGGCCTTCAAAATCTGCATGAGCAGTATCGCTGAAATTATCAAATCCTGTGGGCATGGGCAATGGATTTTTGTCGCCATAGCGCGTTAAGGTAAGGTCCACAGCAATTCCCCTGTTATGGCCACTCCCTTTTGATGGATCTGCTACATAACGGGGATCGCCAATCCTTTGCCACATTAATTTAGTGATTGAATATGGACGGTACGCATCAAAAATAAGGATGCCCAATCCTAAATCTTTTAAATCATCTACAACACCTTTGAGTGCAACTGCTGCACTGCGCCTTAAATAGGTAGTGGATAAATGGGGATATAGTTTTTCATGCATAAAGTTTTGGTTGCCTGCATACTTCAAATCAAAATGCAATGAGGGAATAAATTTTCGAAGATCTACCATTTGAAAGTTCACTTCCTTGAGTGATTGTCGCCTTAGCATTGATTCATTAATAATTTTTAGTCCGCCGGTGCTATCTCCTTTAGGAATTTGAGCGTTGCAGGTATAGGATTGAGCTAATAATCCGAAAAAAAGTAGCAGCAAGAGGGTGCTTATTTTTTGAGAATAGATCAAGGAATATTTGAGGGTAACCAAACGTTTACTTAATTTCATTTTTTATAAAAAATTTGTATTTATTAAAATATAGCTTTTGAGCAGTATTTGCCGTATCCCAGTAAAATTAAGATTCATTATTCTGATAAGTGCTTTATGCCTATCATTCACTTTGTTTTCATGCAAACAAAAGCATTCTGCCGAAGAACCACAAATAGTAACTACCCCGGAGCAGATGAACAGCAAGGTTTCGGACAACTTAAAAGCGGTACTGGCATTTGCCAAAGACAATAATGGCAATATAAGTGATTCCTTAAAAGTTTTTAGCCTTAATATCCTGGATGGTTTCTATTCCAAAAATAATTATAAGGCAATATGGAGTACCTCCGAAAAGTGGTTGCCTGAGGCAGATACTATATTTGATTTTATACAAAATGCAGCCCTATATGGCTTATATCCTTCAGATTACCATTACTATGAAATGGAAAAAATAAGAAAGGGAATGAATATGGATTCATTGAGCAGGGAAAATGCAGCTATCTGGACAAAAGCAGATTTGCTAATGACTGATGCCTATTTTCATATACTAAAAGATATGTATGAAGGCAGATTAGTAGATGATAGTGTATCAATAATTCAAAAAAAATCAATCATAGATTCCTTTTTTGTAAAAAAACTTCAGAGGGCTTTAGATTCAAATAGGGTAGGTGAGTCTTTATTAAGTGTAGAGCCTACAATACCGGCTTATCAGGAATTAAGGGGTAATATGAAAGATTTCGTTCAGAAAATGGATACAAGTCAGTTTCTTCATGTAAAAATTCCCTATCAGGACACGCTGGCATTTTACCTCACATTGCACCGTAGGCTGCTGCAGGGCGGTATTGGCGATAGCAGCGCCAAAAGAATTGATTCTATAATTATTAGAAAAGAAATAAGAAAATACCAAGAAAGAGAAAAATTAAAAGTAGATGGTAAGCCGGGGCCTGAAGTAGTTAATTCTCTCAATTTTACAGATAATGAAAAATTTAAAAGAATTGCCATTACACTGGATAGATATAAACAACTTAGGTCGCTCCCAGCCACTTTTATTTGGGTAAATATTCCTGCATTTAAACTAAAAGTCTATAAAAATGATACTATAGTACTGGAGTCGAAGGTAATCGTAGGAAAACCAGATACACGCACACCGGTTCTGAAGTCTGCCATTACGGACATGGTTACTTTTCCACAATGGACTATACCTGAGAGTATTATTAAAAAAGATATTCTGCCCGCCTTAAAAAAGAACCCGGGTTATCTCCGTAGCAAAGGCTTTAGTTTAGTAGGGAGTGATGGCGAAACGGTAGATCCATTTTCTGTGGATTGGAAGAAATACAAAACAGGAATTCCGTGGAAGGTAGTTCAGGGAAGTGGAGATGATAATGCATTGGGGATATTTAAATTTAATTTTAATAATCCATATAGTGTATACCTGCACGATACAAATCAACGCTATTTATTTGGAAATACATACCGGGCACTGAGTCATGGATGCGTGCGGGTTCAAAAATGGAAGGATCTTGCTCTAATTATAAGTGATCTGGATAGCAGTTACCTAGCAAAAAAGGATCGTAAGCCATCCTACAACCTTGACTCACTGAATACTTGGCTAAAAAATAATAATCGGAAAAGAATAATGGTTTATAATCGAATACCAGTTTATATACAATATTTCACTTGCGAGGATAAGGACGATAAGATAATTTTTTATAATGATATTTATTCAAATGATGAGTATCTGGCTGAAAAATACTTTAAACACAAACACTTTTAGTGTTTTTTAATAGTTACCATAAGCCCTAAGTAATGAATTGTAAAGTCATCATATTATTCCTCATCTCAATGTGTTCGGGTATCCATACCATCGCGCAAGAGCAAAGCAAAGAGGCCGCCGCACCTATTAGGAATGTATCTAAAGTACATAAACGGGTATTATATGGCGTTGCCAGCTTTTATGCCAATAAATTTCATGGCAGGCGCACTGCATCAGGCGACACCTACCTGAAAGATAAATTAACAGCAGCATGCAATCAACTGCCATTGCGTACATGGATAAAGGTTACCAACTTGAGAAATCATAGAACAGTGATAGTAAAAATTAATGATCGGCTGCATCCAAAGAACAAAAGGCTGATAGACCTTTCTGCGCAAGCTGCCCAATTGTTAGGATATTCAGGCCGAGGGCTGACCCGAGTGCGGGTGGAGGTTTTAAGGGATTTTGGAGGTAAGAATGAATAATTAAGTAGTATAAATACCTGATAAATAGTGTAAATAATATTTTATCCTTTGGTTCTAAGACGCTATTTTTGCACCACATTAACAAAACTATTTATGAAAAAAGTATTCTTACTATTATTAACCATTGGATTTTTTCTAAACTCTTTTGCCCAGAGTAATGATTATAAAAAGGGGCATGCTGTAGGTGTCAGTTTCTTTTTAAATGATTTTAAGGCAGCTTCAGATATAAAATCTATGGGTATTGTGAACCTTTTAAAGAATCACAACCTATTCAATATGAAGCGTATGAGCCCGGGATTGGCACTTGATTATATGAAGGGGCTCTCTAATCACATGGATTTTATAGGAACCATAGGTGGATCATTTGTTGAATACCCAATTAAAAACCATGTACCTTTTGGTCGTGATAAATTTCTTTTGGAAGCTACTGGATCAGTAAATTTTAAATTATTAACTGATCATTATTGGGTTACCCCGTTTGTAGATCTTGGAGTAGGCGCCAGCAAGTATGATAAGTATTTTGCTGCTTTTATACCTACAGGTGTGGGTCTTCAGGTAAATATCAAGGATGAAGCCTATATTCTTTTAAATTCACAATACAGAATACCAGTTACTGAAAATGCAAGTGCTCATTTTTATCATAGCCTTGGCGTAGTAGGGGCGCTGACCAAAAAGAAAGTGCCAGCTCCTAAAGTAGTAGAAGTGCCTGTGATTACTGATAGAGATGGGGATGGTGTAGTAGATAGCTTGGATCGTTGCCCAGATGTAGCAGGCCTTGCTGCATTACAAGGGTGCCCAGATAGGGATGGTGATGGTATCGCTGATATTGATGACAAATGCCCGGATGTACCAGGCTTGGCTAAATATCAAGGTTGCCCAATACCTGATACTGATAAAGATGGTATCAATGATGAAGAGGATAAATGCCCTAATGTACCAGGTGTGGCACGTTATCAGGGATGCCCAGTTCCGGATACCGATGGAGATGGTGTAAATGATGAAGAAGACAAATGCCCAACTGAAGCTGGTCCTGCATCAAACTTTGGTTGCCCGGTAATAGATGTGGTAGTTGTAGAAAAGGTAAACAAAGCAGCACAGAATATTTTCTTTGCTACAGGTAGTTACAAACTTTTACCAAAATCATATAAATCTTTGAAAGATGTAGCTCAAATATTAAAGGATAACGCTACCTACAAAATTAAAATTGATGGCCATACAGATAACGTAGGTAAAGATGAAGCGAATCAAAAGCTTTCTGAAAATCGCGCAGCATCGGTAAAGGCTTATTTAGTAGGAAATGGTGTAGATGAAAGCCGCATTACTTCAGTAGGACATGGCAAGGATGAGCCTGTTGCAGATAACAAAACTGCTGCCGGACGTGCTAAAAACCGTCGTGTAGAAATGCACCTATCTAATTATTAAGATATAGGTCTATTTTATAAATATCATTTAAAGGCTGCTCATTGGGCGGCCTTTTTTTTGTGAAATTATTTTAGATCGAAAGTATTTACATCCCGTAAGTATGAACTAATTTATGATTCATTTTGATATTGCACTACTTTCATTATGAAGCGATAGTAATGCCATATAAATTGGCATACTTAAAAATTCAACGTAAAATTTGTACCCTTACCTATTTCTGATTTTACCCTAATAAACCCTTTGTGTGCAAGCATTATTTGTTTACATAAACTTAGCCCTATGCCACTGCCGGTTTTTTTTGTAGTAAAAAACGGGATAAATATTTTTTCGATCACATCCCTTTCCATCCCTTTCCCATTATCCAAAATGCTTATGATAATTTTACCCGGTTTTTCTTCCCATGCCGATAGTATTATTTGGCCATCAGGTGTTTCTTTTAATGCATCCATTGCATTAATTATCAGATTGATAAGCACTTGCTCTATTAAAGTAAAGTCGGCTGATAACCTTATGGCAGGGTCTTTTAATACTACATCCATTAAAATGGATTTCTTCTCAAGGCCCGGGTTCATCAGGTTAAAAATATTTTCGAATAATTTTCTTACATAAAATGTAGAAACATCGGGAAGGGTAATTTTATTTAGTTTTCTATAGGTATCAGCAAATTTCAAAAGCCCTTCGCTTCGTGCCTGAATGGTGCTAATCCCTAAAAGCAGATCGTCAGTGGCAGAAGAGTCCAACTGTTGATCGCTTACATAAGCATCCAGCCTTTTTTTAAGGGTTCCGGCCAGCGATGAAATTGGGGCTACGGAATTCATGATTTCGTGTGTCATTACACTTAATAATTTTTTCCAAGCTTCAGATTCATTTACATCAATGGCGTTGCTAATATTTTGAAAGGCGATCAATTTAAAGGGCTTTTGATCAGTATAAAATATTGTAGCGCTCACCAACAACTTCATACCTTCGTTTTCCGGGTTTAAATTGACCACCTTGGCTTCTCCCGGATTTAAATTGATAATTTCATTATAAAGTATCTCATTTCTTTTTTTTAATGAATGAATAGATTTTAGGTAAGGGATTTCTAATAAGTATTTAAAAGCTTCATTGATCCATAAAATTTCGCCCTCTTCTGTTTCATAGGCGATAATACCGGTATTAACCAACTCCAGCATTTTTTGAAGATATTGATAATGCACTTCTTTTTCCCTGCTCATAACGATAAATGCATTATTCACCGAATTAAAACCTTTACGCAAATCTTTTATGTCAAGTGAGGCATTTTTTTCATCAAACCTTCTTGAAAAATCTTTGTAGTTGACAGACTCGAAAAAGTTAGAAACTTCTCTGTAAATTTTTTTCTGAAACCTGATGATTTCATTTATTAAAAATGCCAATACAATGATTAAAGCAACCGCTGGTAGATAATATTTTTGATTGAAAAAGTAAACAATGCCAAAGGAAACACCCAATAATATCAGTGTGCGGATTATAATTTTAAGTGGTATTTGTTTGTTCATCATTTACTGAATTATTCTATCCATTAAATTTCATATTTATTAAGCCGCCTGTAGAGTGCTGTGCGGGTAAGGCCTAGTTCTTGCGCCGCTTTTGTTATATTCCCATTATTTTTTTCTATCACTTTCAAAATAGTTTTTTTTTCTAATTGCCCCAGATTAGAATTATTTTGTTCGGGAATTTCCATTTTCCCTTCTAATTGGGAGAATAAAATATCCTGTGGTAGTAATTCATTTCCTTCACTCATAATTACCGCCCTTTCCATTGCGTACTGCAACTCTCTTACATTGCCTGGGTATGGATAATCTTTTAATTTCTCTTTAGTTTTTTGAGTTAATGAAGAAAGGGGTTTTGAATACTTTGCTGCATAAACTTTTAGGAAATGGTTGGCTAGTAAAATGATATCATCGCCACGGTTACGCAAGGCCGGCATTAGGATATCTACCGTATTGATCCGGTAAATTAAATCTTTTCGGAAACGATTTTCATTTGCAAGCAGGTGCAGAGGCAGGTTGGTAGCACAGATGAGGCGGATATCAATATTAATGATTTCATTACTTCCTATGCGGTTTATTTGCCTGTTTTGTAACACGCTCAGCAATTTTGATTGTTGCTGCAAAGAGATATTTCCGATTTCATCTAAAAATAAGGTGCCCCCTTGCGCTGCCTCAAATCGCCCGGCCCTGTCTTCAGATGCTCCCGTAAATGCCCCCTTTTTATGGCCGAATAATTCACTCTCAAAAAGTGATTCTGTCAAGGCACCCATATCTACTTTTATGAAAGGGCCGTCTTTGCGTATAGATTGATCATGGATTGCTCTTGCTGCCAGATCTTTACCAGTGCCGTTTTCCCCAAGTATTAGAATATTCGCTTCAGTGGGCGCTACCTTCTGTATTTTATAAAGTATGTCCTGCATTGCTTCTGAACTCTCAGTAATGATCTCTGCGGAAGATTTTTCTTTTGAATCGTTTATCTGTTGATTCAATTTTTTTTTGCCTTTTAATAATTCACCGAGTGAGGTAATAAGCCGCTCATTGTGCCAGGGCTTTACAATAAAATCAGAAGCGCCTTCTTTTACAGATCTTACAGCCAGGTCTATATCGCCATAGGCTGTAATCATTACCACCATTGTATTTACACCACTCTCTTTTATTTTTCTTAACCAAAAAAAACCTTCATTGCCTGTATTGACACTGCTATTAAAATTCATATCCAACAGTATCAGATCGAAGTGGTTTTTAGATAAAAGATTTAAAATGTTTTCAGGGTTCTTTTCTGTTACCACCTCCTTTGCCTCCTGTTTGAGTAAAAGTTTTACTGCTGTAAGTACATCTGTGTCATCATCAATTATCAGGATTTTTGAATTTTTTAAAAGCATAAATATTAATTATTTCATTTTTAATAAAGTAGTTCAATTCAAATTCAAAAAATAAATTTATTATTTCGAAAATATTTTATTTGTGCTGAAAGCGAATAATAATTGTATCAGAAGCGAACAATACTTTACATTACAAAGTTCTGAAATACTGTAATAGCAATAGTCTTTCATTTTGGCACGACTTTGATTTAATAAAATTTAGTTTGCAAATTTTAGAAGATAACTCAGAATAAAAATAAAAATTGTAACTAATGAGAAGTTTATCCGTATTAAAAATCAAATCTACATTTTAAAAACATTTTAAAGATTAAAATCATGCAAAAATTATCAGGAGAAGAAAAAAATATTTTATTGAAAAAAAATGAAATAATTCTTTTGCCCTCTTCAACAAATATTCGCGATGCTGTGAAACCACGATTTAGAAAAGAGATTAAAAAATCGTATAGCCGCGCTGATCTCTGGGATATGTATAGGAGGCGAAGACCTTTTGTTTCGAGAAGGTACTATTAAAAATTAATTTAATGCAGCCGTTATTTGTAGAGAATAGGCTGCATCAATTTCAAACAGTATTTGTATCAAAAACGAACACCTGCAATACCTTAATAAAATACAACTCGTTGATTTGAATAGTTTTAGAAACTGGCACAACTTTTCTGACAATAGCATAAAGCTCAATTAAAAATCAGGTAATGGATAGAGTAATAGAAAAGAAAAAATGGAATAAGAAAAGAATACTGACACTTACCGGTATCGTAGCGCTTATTGTCTTAATTGTAGCCAGTTTTTATTTTAGTTCTGGGAAAAGCAAACTTAATGTGGACACTGATCGCATTACTATCAGTACCATTTCAAAAGGCACCTTTCAAGAGTTCATTCCTGTAAATGGAGTGGTACTTCCCTTGACTTCGATTTATCTGGATGCGATGGAAGGTGGTAGAGTAGAGGAAAAATTTGTAGATGATGGTGCAATGATGAAAAAGGGACAACCCATTTTAAGATTGTCCAATACAGATTTGCAATTAGGATTGGTAACCCAACAAACCAATGTGTATAATCTGCTTACTCAGATGCAAATATCTAATAATGCTGCACAACAAAATACAGTGAATAAGCTGAATGCTATGACGGACATAGAGAGCGAATTAAAGGAGGCAGAGAGAGTTTATAAATTGGATAAACAGCTATTGGAACAGAAAGTAATCGGATCGCAAGAATATAAAAAGGCCGAGAATGATTACAATTATTTTTTGCAAAAGAAAAAACTGAGTGATAAAATTCTGCAGCAGGATTCAGTTTCTACTAAACAGCAAATGATTCAAGCGCGGCAATCTTTTGAAGGTTCTCAAACGGCCTTAAATGTAATGAGACAGAAGGTGGGAGATCTTATAGTTCGTTCACCAATTGATGGCAGGCTTACCTCTCTGGATGCTGAGATAGGGCAGTCTAAAAACAAAGGCGACCGCCTCGGGCAAATAGATGCAGTGAACGGATATAAAGTGCGTGTAGAAATTGATGAGCATTATATATCCAGGATATTTATAGGATTAAAAGGTGAATTTGATTTTAATAATAAAACTTATCATCTGGAAATAAAAAAAATATATACACAGGTTAATAATGGACGATTCCAGGTTGACATGCAATTTACAAGCGAAGTGCCGGCTGGTATACGTCGTGGGCAAACACTACAGATAAGGCTGGCGCTAAGTGATGAGACGCAGGCAGTGCTCTTGCCCCGAGGTGGTTTTTCACAGCAAACCGGGGGCAACTGGGTTTTTAAAGTAAGCAATGATGGCAACAAGGCATATAAAGTGGACATTCAATTAGGCAGGCAAAATCCGGATTTTTATGAGGTAGTTCAGGGTTTAAAGCCTGGAGATAAAGTGGTAACAAGCAGTTATGAAAATTACAAAGACATGGGTGAGTTGGTATTGAAGGGGCCTTGAGCTTTTAACTTTTGGCTTTTGATTATTTCAGTTTTGAAGGGTATGCGAATATCATTTTTCGTAATTCATTAATGTCTGAATCAAGTTCATTAAAAACTTCTTCAGAATAAGATGAAAGTTTTTTGCAAAGAAATATTTGATATTGTAATTCTGAACAAGAACCGGTTGAGATTTGGAGAAATTGGGCAAGCTGTGGATTAGTATTCCTGCCGCATCCTTCGGCAATGTTGGTAGGAATGGAAGTAGCGGAACGCCGCATTTGGCTGCATAATCCAAACATTTCTTCCCTTGGGAAAGCTTTGGTGATTTGATAAATCTTTAAGGTTAGAAGGTGGCTTCTTTTCCAAATATCCAGAGTTGAAAAAATACGCATATAAATAATTTTAAACGATGAAAATTAACCATACAAATTAAATTCTAAACTCGCTAAGGCCCTGGCTCATGGCTCATAGCTCAAAGCTTTACAATGATAAAAATCTCTCAACTCGAAAAAATTTACCGCACTGAAGAAGTGGAAACCGTGGCATTAAACAAACTATCCTTCTCAGTAGAGGATGGAGAATTTGTAGCAGTAATGGGGCCATCAGGTTGTGGCAAATCTACCTTACTGAATATTCTTGGTTTGCTTGATGACCCCGACAGTGGTAGTTTTCTTTTTAATGGAATTGAGGTTGCCGGTTTCAATGAAAGGAAGCGCGCGGATCTACGTAAAAAAAATATTGGTTTTGTATTTCAGAGTTTTAATCTGATAGATGAATTAACCGTATTTGAAAATGTAGAGTTACCGTTAATTTATCTCGGTATCAAGAGTGATGAAAGAAAAAAAAGGGTAGAAGAAGTATTAGAAAAGGTGCAGATCATGCATCGCCGAAACCATTATCCACAGCAGCTTTCGGGTGGGCAGCAACAAAGAGTAGCTGTAGCAAGGGCTGTGGTAAATAAGCCCAAATTGATTCTTGCTGATGAGCCCACGGGTAACTTGGACTCCAGCAATGGTAATGAAGTAATGGAGATGCTTACCGAATTAAACGAGCAAGGCACCACGATTATAATGGTTACTCATAGTGAGCATGATGCACGATACAGCCACCGCATTATCAGAATGTTGGATGGGCAAACAGTTACAGAAAATATATTGGTGTAAATCAATTGCCATGCTGTGATCTGAAATGTCTCGTCAAAAATGGTATCATCAATAAGTAAAATAACAGAGCTCAATGATCAAAAATTATTTCAAAATCGCCTGGCGGAATTTATTTCGCAATAAAGGATTTTCTATTACCAATATTCTTAGTTTAACAATTGGGATTACTTGTGCAATCCTTATTTTTCTGTGGGTGCATGATGAGCGTACCTACGATAAGTTTCAAAAAGACTACAACAACATTTACCAGGTGATGGCCAATCGTGATTTTAAGAATCAAATCATGACCGATCCCAATATGGTATTTCCATTGGCAAGTGCACTGCAAAAGAGTTTTCCGCAAATAAAAAATGCAGTAGTGACAACGCAAGGCGAATCAGATATTTTTTCTTTTGGTAGTAGCCAAATAAAAAAAACAGGGTTAACAGTCGGGGGCAATTTCTTTGATATGTTTTCATGGAAGTTTATCAAAGGAAATGCAGCAACTGCACTCAAAGATCCCAACTCTTTGGTACTTACGGAGTCTTCTGCTAAAACCTTTTTTGGGAATGAAGATCCGATCAACAAAGTATTGAAGTTGAACAATCAAACTGATATGAAAGTTACGGGGGTAGTAGCGGATCCGCCGGGCAACTCAACCATTCAATTTGATTTTGTAAAACAATTTAATTATTCAGATCCTGAAGTACAGGCAGACATGAATGAATGGTTAAATTCTTCCTGGCATGTTTATCTGCAGGTGAATCCCGGAACAGATATGGCAGCATTAGATAAGAACATCACTACGCTGAAAATGCAGCATAATATCAATAAGGACAAAATAAGCACTTACTTTTCTTTCCCAATGAGTAAATGGCGGCTATACAGCGATTTTAAAGAAGGAAAAAACGTGGGAGGCATGATAGAATATGTCAGGCTGTTTACCATTATTGCCATCATCATTTTGTTGATTGCCTGCGTTAATTTTATGAATCTTTCTACTGCACGCTCAGAAAAAAGAGCCAAAGAAGTTGGTGTAAGAAAAACATTAGGTTCCAATAAAAATCAACTCATCTTCCTCTTCTTTACTGAATCAATGATCATTTCTTTTATTGCATTTATTCTTTCTGTTATAGCGGTTTTTTGTTTATTGTCCTCTTTTAATTCCTTAGTAGATAAACATTTAACGCTGAATCTTACTCAGCCTTTTGTATGGCTTGGCGGACTTGCCATCATCATCTTTACGGGTGTGGTGGCCGGCAGTTATCCTGCATTATATCTTTCATCTTTCAACCCGGTTAAAGTATTAAAAGGAACTGTTCTTTCTGGGCGAAAAGCTGTTTTGCCGCGGCGTATTCTTGTTGTCGGGCAATTCGTGATTTCTATCTTATTGATTTCAGCAACTATTATTATTTATCAGCAAATTCAACATGTTAAGGATCGCGATTTGGGTTATAATGATGATAATTTAATCATGATAGATTCATCGCCTGACATACAGAAGAATTATACAGTAATAAAAGATGAATTATTAAAAGCCGGAATGGTAAATGCTGTTACCAGAACATTTTCGCCGATTACGGATATCTGGTGGAAATCGCCGGCTCCGGATTGGGAAGGCAAACCGGCAGATGCGAATCTGATTGTGAATGGTTTTAGCACAGACCGTGATTTTACCAAAACAATTGGTGTGAAAGTGCTGCAAGGAAATGATTTCAGTGGTATGCCTTCTGATTCTTCTGCTATGATGTTGAACAAATCTGCTGTGGATGTAATGGGTTTAAAAAATCCGATAGGGATGCAGATGCGCTATGGACGAAAAACCTATACTGTTACCGGTGTTACGGCTAATGTGGTAATGGAATCGCCCTACAAACCTGTAGAGCCAATGATCATTTTTTACCGGCCCAATAATTCAAATGTAGTTTGCATCCGGTTGAATAAATCTGCAAACCTGCAAAAAGGCTTAATGTCAATCGGGGTGATTTTTAAGAAGTACAATCCTTCCATCCCATTTGAATACAAATTTGCTGATCAGGAATTTGGGAAGAAATTTTTTACGGAAGAGTTGATTCGCAAGCTCACCAACATTTTTGCGCTGCTTGCCATCTTTATTTGTTGTATTGGCCTGGCAGGGCTTGCTTCATTTACTATTGAAAAGCGAATTAGAGAAATTGGGATAAGGAAAGTCTTGGGTTCATCAGTAAACCAGGTTTTGATGCTGATTTCCAAAGAGTTTTTGAAATTGGTTTTTATCGCTTTTATTATCGCAGTGCCCTTAACCTGGTGGGCGATGAACAATTGGTTGCAGAATTATGAATACAGAGTGAAACTTAGTGTGTGGCTTTTTGTTGCCGTGGGTAATGGTATTTTATTATTGACTTTGATAGTAGTGAGCCTTAATACTTTAAAAGCTGCAAGAGCCAACCCTGTAAAGAGTTTGAGAAGTGAGTGAACAATAATTAATGATTAATGGTTGAATGTTGATTTTTAAAACCATTTGCTTGAAACTTCAAAAAAAATTAGAACTATGTTTAAAAATTATTTCAAAATTGCCCTTCGAAACTTGTGGAGAAACAAGGCTTTTTCTGCAATCAATATTTTTGGTTTAGCTATTGGTATGGCGAGTGTAATACTGATTTTATTATGGATCCAAAATGAAATCGGTATGGAGCGGTTTCATAAAAAGGGAGAAAGAATTTATTTGATGTACAACCGGGATAAAGATCCTGATGGCAAAACATGGGCATGGGTTAATACTCCTAAAATATTGGCGCCTACATTGAGAAAAGACTATCCTGAAGTGGAAGATGTAGTGCGGTATAACAATATTACTTTTTTGGTAACTGCCGGTGAAAAAAAGATGAACACACGCGGCGCATTTGCAGATAGTGGTTTTTTAAAAATGTTTTCTTTCCCTTTGATACAAGGTAATGCTGATAAAGCTTTGACGGGTTTATATTCTATAGTACTTACTGAAAGTTTTGCTAAAGCACTTTTTGGGAATGAAGATGCATTGGGTAAAATAGTCCGTATTGACAGCAGCAATAATTGCACTGTTACTGGTATATTGAAGGATCTGCCTAATAATACCCAATTCGCTTTTGACTATTTACTCCCCTGGAGTTATATGCACAAATTGGGATGGGATGATGATGAATGGGGTAATAATTCTGTAAAGACTTACACTCTTTTAAGGCAGGGGTCTTCCGAAAAAATATTCGATGAAAAGATTAAAAATATAACCATTGATCATACGCGTGGCAATGTATTTGCATCTACTACGGAAGTATTTACCCAACCGCTGAACAGGTCTTATTTATATGCCAAATCTGATAATGGGAAATTGGTAGGCGGACAAATAGAAACAGTGCGCTTGTTTGGCATAATTGCAATTTTTATTTTATTGATTGCCTGCATTAATTTTATGAACCTGAGTACTGCAAGAAGTGAAAAGAGAGCTAAGGAGGTTGGTATTCGCAAAGTAGTTGGTGCACAAAAAAAGTTTCTTATTTTTCAGTTTTTGGGTGAAAGTATTTTATTGAGTGCGCTTTCATTTTTGTTGGCATTGGTTTTTATTCAGTTTAGCATTGAACCCTTTAATCAATTAGTGGGGAAGCAATTGTTTGTACAATATTCAAGTGCTGAATTTTGGATATTCTCTATTTCTTTTATTCTTTTTACCGGAATTATCGCCGGAAGTTATCCTGCATTTTATTTGTCTTCCTTCAGCCCTGTACGTGTACTGAAGGGATCGCTGCAAAAGGTGAATGCATTGGTTACACCAAGAAAAATATTAGTAATTGTACAATTTTCTTTTGCTATTATTTTAATCATATCTACCCTGATTGTAGTGCAGCAAATAAAATTTGGCCTCAATCGTGAGTCTGGGTATGATCGCAATAATCTCATTTATATTTTTACTCAAGGAGAAGTAGATAAACATTACCAGTCTATTAAAAGTGAATTATTGAATAGCGGCGCTGCAATATCTGTAACTCAATCCAGCAATCCTATTACACAACGATGGAGTGATAGCTGGGGATTTCAATGGAATGGAAGTACCAAAGCAGATGAAAAGATAGATTTTCTACGATTACAATCTGATGCTGATTTTGCAAAAACCATTGGCGTGAAGATAATACAGGGGCGAGATTTGGATGTGTATCAATATCCAACAGATACTAATGCTATTGTGCTAAATGAAGCAGCTGTTTTGGCTATGAGGTTAAAAGACCCTATAGGTGCGTTAATCAGGCAGGTAGGCGATTCGGTGTCGCTTCACGTAGTGGGTGTAATGAAAGATTTTGTAATTGAATCGCCCTTTCAGCATCAAATTAGCCCATTGATGCTTTTTGGCCCGGGCCACCTGTTTGCACAGGTACTTCATATCAAACTCAATCCAGATAAGCCAGTAAAAACTAACATTGCCGGTGTGGAATCTATATTTAAAAAATACAATCCACAGTATCCACTGGAATATGTTTTTGCTGATGAGTCTTATGCCCAAAAATTCAAGAATGCAGAGCGAACAGGAACACTTGCAGCGCTATTTGCCGCGCTTACTATTTTTATATCGTGCCTTGGGCTCTTTGGCCTGGCCAGTTATATGGCAGAAAACAGGACTAAGGAAATTGGTGTGCGCAAAGTATTGGGCGCTTCAGTAACGGGTCTGGCTACTTTACTTTCTAAAGATTTTTTAAAGCTCGTAATTATTTCTTTTGTTATTGCTTCGCCTATAGCATGGTGGGCTATGAACAAATGGCTGGATGGCTACTCCTACAGGATCAATATATCCTGGAAGGTGTTTGCATTGGCTGCTGCACTATCAGTATTCATTGCAATAGTTACTGTAAGTTTTCAGGCTATAAAAGCAGCGATGGCCAATCCGGTAAAGAGTTTGAGGAGCGAGTAAGGTTAATCCAATGAAACCCAACGTGGAGTTAGAATTAGAATTGTATTTGATTGAATAGTGTATTTAGAAACTTTTGAAGTTTCAATCAAGAATTAAAAAACTATAATTAAGATATGTTTAAAAATTATTTGAAAATCGCGTTAAGAAACCTTCAACGTAATAAAATTTATTCTGTTATAAACATTGTAGGATTGGCTCTGGGATTGGTTTGCGCCATGCTTATTATTTTGTATGTAAAAGATGAGGTGAGTTATGATAGGTTTCATAAAAACATAAACAACATCTATCGAATTGTTTATACAAGTGATTTGAATGGGCAAAAACAGAAAAATGCTAATTCTGGTTTTTTTCAAGGACCAAGATTTACAATAAACACCCCAGGTATATCAGCATTCGTTCGAGTACAACCGGGGACTGAAGATATTAAAAATGGGAGTGAAGTTCTATCACAGGATTTGCTTTATGTGGATTCATCTTTCTTTAATGTATTTTCTTTTCCATTGATTCAAGGCAATCCACATACATGCCTTAAAGATCCACATTCCGTGGTGATTTCAGAAAAAGAAGCGATGAAGCGTTTTGGAACAGATGACGCTCTTGGAAAAACAATTATGATAAAAACAGACAGCGCATTTACACCTTACAGCGTTTCTGCCATTGCGAAAAATTCCCCGCAAAATTCGTCTATTCAGTTTGATATGCTCCTACCATTCAAAGAAACCCAATCTGATGCAACGAATAGTGAAAACTGGTTTAATTTTTTTCTAAACACTTTTGTGGTATTATCACCTAATGCTAAAATAGCCTCAGTAGAAAGAAGTATGCAGGATTATTATGAAAAAGATGCTTCCCTGATTTTTAATGATTTGAAGCAAAAATATGGACTTGGACCCGAAACAAAAATGGGAAGCTATAGCCTGCAACCCTTTGGTAACATACATCTTAGTGCCGACCTTCCTGCTCAGAATGGATTGGAGAATGCAAGTAATCCTATCTATTCCTACATTCTTTCAGGTATTGCACTTTTTGTTATGCTAATTGCCTGTATCAATTTTGTGAATCTCACTGTAGCACGGTCGGTAAAAAGAGCGAAAGAAATCGGTATTCGAAAAGTAGTAGGTGGAAGCCGGAAACAATTGATATTTCAGTTTTTGGGCGAATCTTTTTTATTATGTTTTATAGCATTTGTCCTTGCCATCTTATTGGTTCAGCTAATATTACCTGTATTTAATGCACTATCCAATAAAGCACTTTCCATTCATTATTTATTGGATGTCAGATTAATATTAGGATACCTAACACTATTTCTTATTACTTCTTTTTTGGCGGGATTTTATCCTGCGCTTGTACTTTCTGGATATAATCCTGTGTCAACTTTATATAGCCGTTTCAATTTGAAGGGTAAAAATTATTTGCAGAAATCACTTGTGGTACTACAGTTTGCGCTTGCTACCTTTTTAATAATTGGCACAATTGTGATTTATTTACAATTCACTTTTCTTACAAATACCAGTTTAGGATATAACGACCACAATATTGTGGAGGTTCCCAAAAGTTCACTTTCACATGAAGCCGCCGCTATATTTAAAAATGATCTTTTGAAAAATTCGAATATTGAAGATGTAGCACCTAAAAATGTAGGTAGATGGGAAACTTCAGCCAAAATTGACAATGATTCTTCAATAGAATTTAATTATGAAACAGTTGATGAAAGCTATATTCCAATGATGGAAATTTCAATTTTGCAAGGTAGGAACTTCTCAAAAAAATATGCTGCTGATTCCTCAAATTCCGTAATTGTGAATGAATCATTTGTGAAACAAGCGGGGTGGAAAAATCCGATTGGGCAAACTGTGAATTTTTTTTTCAAAAAGGAAATATATCATGTGATTGGTGTAGTCAAGGATTATCATTATTTAGCCCTCAATGAAAAAATTGGTCCACAGTTATTCACTATGAAGAACTCAAATCAATTTGGTATTTATGATATCAAAATCAAGCCGGGAAGAACTGCTGAAAGCTTAAAATTTATTCATCAAAAGTTCAAAGAATTATATCCAATGTCACCTTACAGTTATGTTTTTAAGGATGAACAAAACCGAAAAAATTACGAAGCTGAAGCGAAGTGGCGACAAATTATGTTGTTCGCTTCTGTACTTACTATTTTTATTTCCTGCATTGGTTTGTTTGGATTATCTGTTCTTGCTTCAGAAAATAGAACTAAAGAAATTGGCATCAGGAAAGTATTAGGCGCTACTGTAAAAAACGTTACAATTGTGCTGTCAGCAGATTTTCTGAAATTGGTAATAGTAGCGATGGCCATTGCAATTCCCCTCTCGTGGTTTTCGGTCAACAAATGGTTGGAAAAATATCCTTACCGCATAAAAATCAGTTGGGAAATATTTGCCACCGGCGCTTTGTTGGTAATCATCATTGCTTTACTTACTGTAAGTTTTCAGGCTATAAAGGCAGCGATGGCCAACCCTGTAAAGAGTTTGAGAAGCGAGTAGGTGAATGATATATTCATTTTATGAAAAACGAAATCGCTTATATTATTTTATCCGCCATAGTTTTCATAAGGAATAATTGCGGGATGAATTGATGGAAGGTTTCAAACAAAACAAACAACAGGTTTCAGAAAAAAAACAACAATCAATTTATATAAAAACCAAGAATATGCTCTCATTAAAAAATATTTACAAATGGTATAACACAGGTATCAACCGCACATTTGTATTAAAGGATATAAATCTTGAAATAAAGGAAGGTGAATTTATTTCCATCATGGGGCCGTCAGGATCCGGTAAGTCCACGCTTCTAAATGTGATAGGTATGCTGGATAGTGCCAATGAAGGGACTTATGTTTTTATGAATGAAGATGTTTTTAAGTTGAAAGAAAAACAACGTTCTCATCTTTTCAAAACTCATATTGGCTTTGTATTTCAGGCGTATCACCTCATTGACGAATTAACTGTTTATGAAAATATTGAAACTCCCTTAATCTACCAGAATATTAAATCATCTGAAAGGAAGGCTATGGTGGCAGATATGTTGGATCGTTTTCAAATTGTTGGAAAAAAGGAATTATTCCCATCGCAATTATCGGGTGGGCAACAGCAATTGGTGGGTATTGCCAGGGCCTTAATTGTAAAACCAAAATTAATTCTTGCAGATGAGCCTACCGGTAATTTAAATTCTAAACAAGGAGAAGAAATTATGAATCTTTTTAAGGAATTGAACAGGGAAGGCGTAACCATTATTCAGGTAACTCATTCTGAAAAGAATGCATCGTATGGTTCCAGAATTATACAATTATTAGATGGGCGAATAGAGGCAGTTGAAAGTAATCCTAATCAATTAAATGGATTGAACAATGATTGAAACCAACTATAAGAAATAATTACAGAATTAATAAAAGTGATTTAATAATTGATTCCTGAAAACTGACAGAATCAATAAAATTTAAAACAATGAACAAAATATTTTTACTGATTTTTTTGCTGATTTTTTCCTGCAAAGTAAGTGCTCAGGATAAAATGACATTGCAGCAAGCTATTGAAACTGGTATCAAAATGAACCTTCAGGTACAGCAGTCAACTCTTGCAGCACAAAGCCAAGAAATACAATACAAGCAAGCGCGGGCTTTACAGCTTCCTGATTTAAATGCATCGGCTAACCATGGTATTAATCAAGGCAGAAGTATTGATCCCTTCACAAATAATTATGTAAACCAAAATGTGTTTTTTGCCAGCTATGGCATTAATACTAATTTAATATTATTTCAGGGAGGTGCTTTGAGAAATCAGGTAGCGCAGAATAAGATCGGATGGGAGGCTTCACTGGCCGACCAGCGGCAGGCAAAAGATAATCTTACACTTAATATTATTCTTGCCTATCTGCAGATTTTGAGTGCAGAAGAAGTATTGGTGCAATCTATAGACCAGGCTACCGTAACACAAAGGCAGTTAGACCGGCTAGGCATCTTAAATGCTCAGGGAGCAATTTTACCTGCAAATTATTTTGATGTAAAAGGACAGCTTGCCAATGAGCAGATAACGATAGCAGATAATAAAATAAATGTAGCTACCGCTAAATTAAATTTGTTGCAAATGTTGAATCTTCCCTACAGCGAACAATTTGATGTAGTAAAGTTGCATGATGATACTGGCGAAATTAGTTATATGCAAAAGCCTGATGAAATTTATCATGATGCACTTGAAAACTTTGCACAGATACAGGCTGCAAAATTACATACGCAGAGTGCTCAGAAAGGTATCGCTGCAACAAAAGGAGCATTATACCCAAGCTTAACTTTTGGCGGGAATATTAATACTAATTATTCTACCGCAGCCTCATTATCCGAGCTTACCGGAACTTCAGAAATTACCTCTCCTAATTATGTAGTGGTAAGCGGATCTAAACTGCCTGTAATCGCTCAGCAAAATATTTATCAATCTTCCCGCATACCCTATAGTAGCCAAGTAAGTAATAATTTGTTCAGTACCTTAAGCCTGAATTTGAATATTCCAATTTTCAACGCATTCAGGGTAAAGAATAAAATAAAACTTGCCAAAATAGCTTATGAGAATGCACAGTATATAGAAGCAAACTCAAAGAATGAATTGCAACAAAGCATAGAGCGTGCCTATATAAATCTATCTGGAACGATTGAAAAATATCATTTGATACAAGACCAGGTAAATGCTTTTGCTGAATCATTTCGTGGCGCTGAAATAAGATTTAATAATGGGGTATTAACTTCAGTAGATTACCTAATTGCAAAAAATAATCTTGATAGGGCTAAAACAGGACTTATTATTTCAAAATATGATTTTCTGTTACGTTCCAAAATATTAGATTATTATAGTGGAAAGATTAACTATTAGCTACTTATAGGTAAGGATAGGCTACGAAGTGTATAGAATATAATACACCTTTTTTTTATGATGATGCAGAGCAATAAGGGGCGCAAGTTTTATGATATCAGCGAATCGTAATCTCATCGCAAAATATATGGCTTTGGCCACCACCGCCTTCTTCAAACCAGGTGGGGAGCGCGCCATATTGCTCTGCTTTTATTTTTACATATTGTACTTCCTCTGGCTCAAAGGATGCTAAAACCTGTTTTGTCTGAACTTTTAGATCTTTTATGGGTAAAAAATTTTCTCCTGAAAAAACTTGTTTGTAAGTGATGCCATCTTTTGAAACCATCACCGAAAGTTTTTTAGGCATGATGATCCATGCTCTCGAATCTTGCAAAAACTCACTGCTTACTTTGCTAATTTTCTTTAGAGTACCCATATTTATTACTACTTCCATATCATTATTTTGAAATCCTTGCCAGTAATTTCCATGACGCCAGTTGGTATTGCCCTTTAGTTCATCTATTAAAGCATCTTTACCGCCACCATTGTATTGTGGTTCAAATGTAGAGAGGGAGTCAATGGAATAATTATTTCCACGACGATGAAATTTTGAGGTGGTTACCTTGCTTGACACTCCTTCTTTGTTTATGGCGATAGCTTTTATAGTTCCACTGGATGATATCTCTATTGGGCTTTTGTACAAAAAGGAAGAATCAGGTGAAGGTTCCTTTCCATCAATAGAATAATAAATTTTTATATCTGGTTGGTTGCTATAAATATGTATTGTTTTATCACCCATAAATGACATTTCATTTCCATCTTCGATAACTGGATTTAGCACTATCAGGTCTTCGGTGATTGCAGTAGAGGGTGGCTCATTCATTCCAAAATGAGTAGGTTGCGCTCCCATTTCAAACGAAAGGCGGCCACCGCCATAAAGATCATGGTGAGTGAAAAAACTTTTGTAATAGGGGCGATTATTTAATGTAGCAGATTGTATATAAAAATTTCTGGTGTTTACATTTTTAGTAGAGATGGTAAACGTTTTTCCATTTTCCAGATGAATCGTTGCTTGGGGAAATTGGGGCGAGCCGATGATATACTCATTAGATCCGGGAGTAACCATATAAAATCCTAAAGCGCTCATAACATACCAGGCACTCATTTGCCCGCAATCTTCATTGCCCGAAAGCCCATCAGGATCATTGTGGTAAAGCGTTGTCAATACCTCATGTACTTTCTGTTGCGTCTTCCAAGGTGTGCCGGCAAAATTATAAAGGTAAATAATGTGGTGGCTGGGCTCATTGCCATGTGCATATTGCCCTATCAGCCCTGTGATATCAGACTGGTCGCGGCCGGTGGTTTTACTGGAAACACTAAAGAGGCTATCCAACTTTTGCTCTAATTTTTTACGGCCACCTAACAGGGAAGTATATCCGCTTATATCTTGTGGTACGTAAAAAGAATATTGCCATGAATTGGCTTCAGTATAGTTATTGTTTACTTCACGGGGGTCAAAAGGTGAGAGCCAATCACCATTTTGCCTTGGCCTCATAAATCCTGTGCGAGCATCCAGCAGGTTTTTATAAGATTGCGCACGTTGAATATAGGTTTTATAATCATCCAACTTGCCAAGCGTTTTTGCAAACTGCGCAATGCACCAATCATCATAAGCATACTCCAGTGTTTTTGAAACGCTTTCATTGTCATCTTCACTTTCTATAAAACCTTGCCTAATATAGGCAGGTAGCCCATAGTGATTCCAGGTTGCACTTTTTTTCATTGCTTCCAATGCTTTTTCAGTATCAAACCCGCGAATACCTTTCATATAAGCATCCACAATCACAGGTATAGAGTGGTAGCCAATCATGCAATCAGTTTCATTGCTGCTTAATTCCCAAACAGGCAACCTGCCGCCTTGTTCATATTCGGTTAAAAATGTCTTGATATAGTCCAGCGTTCTTTTCCTGTCAATGATGGTATAAAGAGGATTGGCTGCACGATAGGTGTCCCAAAGCGAAAATACAGTGTAGTAAGTAAACCCTTTAGCAGTATGAACTTTTAAATCGCGGCCCCTGTATTGACCATCCACATCACTGGCTATGTTGGGCACTACCATAGTGTGATAAAGTGCAGTGTAAAATTTTATTAAATCATCTTTTGACCCTTTGGGTATCTCTATTTTTTTTAATTCCGAATTCCAGATTTTAGTTGCAGCATTTCTTGTGGCTGTAAAATTCCAACCCGGAAGTTCTACTTGCATATTTTTCTTGGCACCTTCTACACTTACCTGAGATATGGCCACCTTGGCTATCAATTGCACATTGTCTATCTTAAATTGAAAATAGGCCTTTAGATTTTTACTGTTATTGAATTGCTTTTGTCTTGTATTAGTAAGTGCGTCATTTTCATAGATACCAAAATTGATGATGGGTTTTGAAAACTTAATTACAAAGTAAACATATTGATTGACTGCCCACGCTCTGCTTCTGCGCAACCCTGATACGGTAAAGCTATCTTCTAATTTTAATGAACTCTCAAGTACTGAATCCCTGTGTTTTAAATCTAACAATACATACTGTGCTGCTCCTTTTTGATAAGTATATTGATGCATACCTACCCGATAGGTAGCGGTAAGTTCTGCTTGTATTTTGTACTTATCTAATACTACGCTATAATATCCCGGGTGGGCTTTTTCATTGGTGTGTTTGAATGCAGATCCATATTCTCTATTGTCAGGTGATGGTTTTTCTGAAGAAGGCATTAACAAAATGTCTCCATAATCACTCACGCCAGTACCGCTTAAATGTGTATGCGTGAAGCCATAAATGTAGTGATCGGTGTAATGGTATCCACCGCATCCATCCCAGCCATCAAGGCGGGTGTCGGGGCTTAATTGTACCATCCCATGTGGAAGCACAGCGCCCGGATAGGTATGTCCATGGCCACCTGTACCTATGAAGGAGTTTACATAGGATGCATAATTTTTTTGAGCAAAGGATTGAAAGCAAATTAGCAGTGCAACTATAAACAATAAAAAATTATTTTTCATGGAATAAATTTTTTCTAAGGTAATCAGATTGCGGGTAATAATACAGATTTCTATTTAGGTAAAGAGTTTTTAACCGGCAATCATTTTTTATAATTTTGCACGAAACAAAAATCTTAAAATGGATAATATTATTTCAGAGCAGGTCATTAATACGATTATAAAAAGCAGAAGAAGCATTACACCCCCTTTGTATGAAAAGGGAAAAGTAGTTCCGGATGAAATTATAGTTCAGATTTTACAAAATGCTAATTATGCCCCCAATCATAAGCATACAGAGCCTTGGAGATTTACAATTTTTGCCGGCGATGGGCTTGCACATTTTGCCAAATTGCAATCAACAGTATATAAAGATTATGCGGGAGAAAAATTTAAGGAGCTTTCTTACCGGAAATTGCAGGATTTTCCACTAATGGCGAGCCACATTATTGCTATAGGAATGAAACGAGATGTCGAATTGCGCCTTCCTGAAATTGAAGAAATTGAGGCAACAGCGTGTGCGGTTCAAAATATGTTTTTGACCACCACAGCCTACGGATTGGCCAGCTATTGGACTACCGGGGGCATCACCTATATTCCCGAAGCAAAAGCTCATTTCGGACTTGAAGCTGGCGATAAACTTTTAGGTTTTTTTTATATTGGATATCCTGCAAAGCCATTTGGTGAGGGATATAAAAGAGGTAATATTGAAGAAAAAATCAGATGGGTAAAAAGTGATATCTAATAGCTGATTGCATTATACAATTGAGAATTGCGAATATTCACGATGGGGCCATGCAGCGTTAAATAGGTTATCTTTACTGTGTTTAATCATCATCATCTTCTTCCATGAAAAAAACATTGTTGATTTTAGCGCTTTTTAGTCTATTGTTCACTTCGCTTATAGCTCAGGACTCCTCTTATCATATTAATGGTAAAATGCATCATGTAGAAAATGGTGTATTGTTTTTAAATATTTATGAAAATGGGCAGACTTATAATGACAGTACTTTTATAGCAAACGGCACATTTGAATTTCACGGTCATATTGCATCGCCTTTCTTTGCATCGCTTACCATGCCTTCCAGAAGGGACGATTTTTTTACATTTTATATTGAGCCAGGTGTAATTAATTTGATTAGTAGAACCGATTCGCTGAAGAATATGGTAGCAAAGGGTTCTGCAATTAATGAGGACGATCAGCTACTCAAGGCGCGAATGAAATCAGTAAATGAGTGGGAGGCTACAAATAGTAAAATGTATGAAGCGGCGTATAAAAAAAATGAAAGAAAAGTGATGGACAGCCTTGATCAATTGGATAATACCATATTGAATACAAAAAGAAAAATAGTAGCTGATTTTGTTAAGGACCACCCTGCATCTATGAGAGGTGCAATGGCAATCCTTCAAAATTTTGCGTATTATGCTGAGGCAACGGACGTAGAGCCTTTATTTAATCTTCTTGAACCTTCTATACAAGCCTCTGCTAAAGGACAGGAAATAAAAACTATGATCAGCCATTATCGCTTGGTGGCAGTAGGCAATAAGGCACCAGCCATTAGCCAGCCAACACCTGATAGCGCTATGTTTAATTTGTCAGATCTAAAGGGGCGCTACGTTCTGATAGATTTCTGGGCCAGTTGGTGCGGTCCATGCAGGCGCGAAAATCCAAATGTGGTAGCTGCATTTAATCAATTTAAGGATAAAGGGTTTACAGTTTTAGGCGTTTCTTATGATACGAATAAGGATCAATGGAAAAAGGCTATAAAAGATGATCAACTTAATTGGAATCAGGTGTCTGATTTAAAAGGGTGGTCTAATGCTACCTCAGATCTTTATGGAATTAAGGCTATTCCATCCAATGTATTGATAGACAAAGAAGGGGTAATTATAGGGAAAAACTTGTTTGGAGTTGATTTGATTAAGAAGTTGCAACAGGTCATAAAATAGTTTTGCTGCAAGTAAAAATATATGCCGGTGAAAATTTGGGTTTGATTAAGTGCTTTTTTACCGATAATTTTGAGGCCGGTTTTTAAAATAAATGATTATTCATAAGGTAAAAATTAAATTTAAAAGATGAAAGAAGTTGCATTCCGTGAAGCATTAAGAGAAGCTATGCAGGAGGAAATGAGAAGGGACGAAAATGTTTTTTTAATGGGCGAAGAGGTAGCAGAGTATAATGGCGCCTATAAAGTGAGCCAAGGGATGCTTCAGGAGTTTGGTGAAAAACGGGTAATAGATACACCCATTTCTGAATTGGGTTTTACAGCAATAGCAGTAGGTGCTGCCCAGCACGGACTTAGACCAATTGTAGAGTATATGACTTGGAATTTTGCCAATTTAGCACTCGATCAGATACTCAATACCGCCTCAAAGATGCTGGCAATGAGTGGTGGCCAGGTGGGGTGTCCTATAGTATTTCGGGGGCCCAATGGTAGTGCCGGACAATTGGGGGCACAGCACTCCACAGCCTATGAAGCAATGTATGCCAATATACCCGGCCTAAAGGTTATTTCTGTAAGCAACCCTTATGATGCAAAGGGTTTGTTGAAAAGCGCTATCAGAGATAATGATCCTGTAATCTTTATGGAAAGTGAAGTAATGTATGGCGAAAAAGGGCTGATACCTGAAGAAGAATACTTAATACCAATAGGCAAAGCTAAGGTAGTGCGCGAGGGAAAAGACGTAACTATTGTTTCTTTTAATAAAATGATGAAGGTAGCGCTGGGAGCAGCTGATGAATTGGCAAAGGAAAATATAGATGCTGAGGTAATTGATTTGAGAACTATCAGGCCATTGGATTGGCATACTATTTTAGATTCGGTAAAGAAAACCAACAGATTGGTGATTGTAGAAGAGCAATGGCCCTTTGCGTCAGTATCTTCTGAAATTTCTTACCGGATTCAAAAAGAAGGATTCGATTATCTGGATGCACCCATACGCCGTATTACCTCAGTAGATGCGCCCATGCATTATGCGCCCAATCTGGTAGCAGCATATCTGCCTGACATACCCAGAACAGTTAATCTGGTGAAGGAAGTAATGTATTTAAAGAAATAATAGGCAGCGGGCTTGTAATAATAAACGTTTTATTTAAAATATTATCATGAATACAGGTTCTTTTCATTATCCACTACCGGCAAACGAACCGGTACTTAGTTATGCAGCAGGCAGCGCCGAAAAACGATTGCTAAAAGCAGCAATAAAGGAATTAAAAAGTAATAAACTGGATATTCCAATGTATATCGGAAGTGAAGAAGTGCGTACCGGAAAGGTGGTAGAAATTCACCCTCCTCATGAAAATAAATTTGTCTTAGGCAAATTTCATCAAGGTGATGCTTCACATGTAAAAAAGGCTATATCTGCAGCCTTAAAGGCAAAAGATAAATGGGCAAATACCAGTTGGGAAAATAGAGCCAATATCTTTTTAAAAGCAGCAGATCTTCTGGCAACAAAATACAGGCCCTACATTTGTGCAACCACTATGCTGGGGCAAAGCAAGAATGCTTTTCAGGCAGAGATAGATGCAGCTTGTGAGCTCATAGATTTCTTAAGATTTAATGTACACTTCCTAAGTGAAATATACAATCAACAGCCCATCAGCAGCCCGGGCATAAATAATAGGATGGAGTACCGCCCATTGGAAGGTTTTGTGCTGGCTGTTACGCCATTTAATTTTACAGCTATTGGTGGCAATCTTCCTACCTCAGCAGCTATGTGTGGTAATGTAGTCATTTGGAAGTGCGCCAATACACAGGTTTATAGTGCCGAAATGTTTATGCGAGTGCTTCGGGAGGCAGGCTTGCCAGACGGAGTAATCAATCTTGTTTTTGCAAGTGGCCCTACCATTGGCGAGGTTTGTTTTAATCATCCTGATTTTGCAGGCATTCATTTTACTGGAAGCACCGGCGTTTTTAATGGTATGTGGAAGCACATTGGTGAAAATGCCCATATTTATAAATCCTATCCGCGAATTGTGGGCGAAACCGGAGGTAAGGATTTTGTAATTGCCCACAAAAGTGCTGATGTAAATATCCTGGTTGCAGCCCTTTGCAGAGGCGCTTTCGAATATCAGGGGCAAAAATGCTCTGCTGCATCGCGTGCTTATATTCCATCTAACATTAGCGCTCAAACGAAGAAAAAACTGGTAGCAGAGATTAAGACCATGAAAATGGGTACTGTAGAAGATTTTTCTAATTTTATAAATGCAGTAATTGATGAAAAAAGTTTTGATAAACTTGAATCTTACATCAAACAAGTAAAAAAAGATAAAGGAGCAAGAATACTGGTAGGCGGGAAGTGCGATAAAACTTCCGGGTATTTTATAGAGCCTACCGTAATTGAAGTAAGTGATCCCAAATATGTAACCATGTGTGAAGAGCTATTTGGCCCAGTTCTTACCATTTATACGTATGATGAAAATAAATTTGATGATGTGCTGAAGCTGGCAGATAGTACATCACCCTATGCACTCACAGGCTCTATCATAGCACAGGATCGTTATGCAGTAGAGTTAGCCACCAAAAAGTTAGCTAACAGCGCTGGCAATTTTTATATTAATGACAAACCAACAGGCGCAGTAGTGGGCCAGCAGCCATTTGGTGGCGCCAGAAAGAGCGGAACCAATGACAAGGCAGGAAGTATTCTCAATCTATTCAGGTGGCTCAGCCCTCGTGTGATAAAGGAAACATTTGTACCAGCTACAGATTACCGTTATCCATTTCTTCTGGAGAAATAATTTTTTCAAAACAATAATTTTCTCATGTTGACTATTTTGGATAAATCCAGGCTTCAGATTACTATAGAACGCCTTGCCTGTCAGGTGATTGAAAATTATATAGACCTCACTTCAGTAGCCTTAATCGGTATTCAGCCAAGAGGAGTTTTTCTGGCAGATAAAATTTATGACCAAATTTCCAACATGGGAGTCCATCAGCTTCCCCAATATGGCCGCATGGATATTACTTTTTATAGAGATGACATTCGCAAAGAACTGCATGAGCCTAACAAAACTGATATACCTTTTTCTATAGAAGAGAAAAATGTAATTCTGATAGATGATGTACTCTATACCGGCCGCACTATTCGTGCTGCAATGGATGCACTATTATCGTTTGGCAGGCCTTATAAAGTAGAGCTGTGTGTATTGATCAACAGACGATATAGCCGCCAATTGCCTATACAGCCTGATTATTGCGGTAAGGCAATTGATTCTATTATTTCTCAGAAAGTAAAAGTAGAGTGGGACAGGGAAGAGGTGAACCTTTATTGAATTGTTAGATTAAATTGAAGCGCAAATAGGATACAGTTTCTATCGAAAAAGAATCTTTAAGCAAAAGAATAGACTCAATACTATCATTTAAAATCTGCTACTGTGCGCATGAATGCCTAAATAGTTTATTAAAACTTTAAAGGTTTGTGGATTAGTATGCCAGTGGTTTCGAAATAAATAAAATGAATTCCAAGAATAAGGCAGTATTTAATTGGAGCGGTGGAAAAGACTCTGCACTTGCACTCCAAAAAATACTTCAGGAAAATGAATTTGAAGTAATCGCATTGTTGACTACTATAAACGAAGAAACACATACTTCCTCCATTCATTCTATTCCTCTTGAATTGCTAAGGAGGCAGGCAGAAAGTATTGGCATTCCACTTTGTACTGTATTTTTTGCCAGAGACCTGAGCAACTATGACAGCAAAATGCTAAAAACAGTTGAGAATTTTAAGAAGCAGGGTGTCACACATTTTATTTTTGGAGATATATTTTTGGCAGATGTAAAAACTTGCAGGGAAAGTAAACTCAATCCATTAGGTATAGAAGTAGTAGAGCCTCTTTGGAATAGGTCGTCAGCCTCCATTATAGCAGAGTTTATAAATTCTGGAATTAAGTCAAAAATTATTGTTACACAATCCGATAAATTGGACATAACCTTTATCGGGAAAGATATCAACCAGCATACGGTAGATTCATTTTGTAACGACATTGATCCATGTGGCGAAAATGGTGAGTACCATACTTTTTCTTATTCAGGAGGCTTATTCAAAAAGGAAATAGATTTTTTAATATCTAAGATAGACAAGGTTTCATACGACATAAAATTAGATAATGGACAAACAAAAACCTTTGAATATTGGCAAGCAGTAATAACCACTTAAATCAGAATCCCAATCAGAGTAAGAATACCTATTTCGACTTATGAAATACCTGAACCTACAAAAATGTTGATCAATACTTCATCCTTTACCGATTCGACATTGAAAATGGGATTCATCGTTTAGGGCATTATTTTTGGGAAAATATTTCCAAAAATTTTATTAGAATAAACTATTTTTTTGGCCATTAACCCAATTCCCTTAGCTTTGATTTTTAATGCAACTTTCTACACCACATCTTCTTGGCATTAAAGATCTTCCAATCGCTGATATTGATTTAATTCTTTCTACTGCTTCTCATTTTAAAGATGTACTACAGCGGCCGATTAAAAAGGTGCCTTCACTCAGAGATACTACCATTGTAAATTTATTTTACGAAAATTCTACACGTACCCGCATTTCGTTTGAATTGGCAGAAAAGAGATTAAGTGCCGATACGCTGAATTTTTCTGCCTCAGGTTCGTCGGTTTCTAAAGGCGAATCTCTGCTGGATACTGTAAAAAATATCCTTTCCATGAAGGTGGATATGGTGGTAATGCGCCACTCAAGCAGTGGAGCGCCACATTTTTTAGCCAAACACATTCCTGTAGCTATTGTAAATGCGGGCGATGGCATTAATGAACATCCCACCCAGGCTTTGTTAGATGCCTTTTCTATAAAAGAAAAATGTGGCACCTTGGAAGGGAAAAAAGTGGTATTGATTGGTGATATTATGCATTCGAGGGTGGCCCTGTCTAATATTTATTTACTAAAAAAAGCAGGAGCAGAGGTAATGGTTGCCGGGCCGCCTACACTCATACCCATATACATTCAAGAAGCCTTAGATGTAAGAGTAGAGTATAATTTGAAGAAAGCGCTGCAATGGTGCGATGTAGCCAATGTGCTTAGAATACAGTTAGAAAGGCAAAATGAAGTGCTTTTTTCTTCTTTGAGAGAATATAATCTGGCCTATGGCATTAGTAAGAAAACTCTTGAAGCGCTGAATAAGGAGATTGTTATCCTTCACCCCGGCCCCATAAATCGCGGAGTAGAAATAGATAGTGATGTGGCAGATTCAAGTCATTCCATTATTTTGCAACAAGTAGAAAATGGAGTAGCTGTAAGGATGGCTGTATTATATTTATTAAGTAATGCCCAAAATTTTTAATTAGGTTTACATTTTCCTATTTTTAATGCTTATGGAAAGAATCTGTCTTTTTCCCGGAACCTTTGATCCTGTAACATTGGGGCATACTGATATTATTGGCCGGGCACTTCCTTTGTTTGACAAATTATACATCGGCCTTGGCCGCAATAGTAATAAAGCGCCTATGTTTTCAGAGGAGCAAAGGTTAGAATGGCTTACAGAAATTTATCGTGGCGAACCAAAGATATCCGTTGTGGCCTACGATGGGTTAACAGTGGATTGTTGCAAAGAAATAGGAGCCAGCTTTATCATGCGTGGTATTCGTTATGTAAATGATTTTGAATATGAAAAGGCTATTGCCGACATGAACCGCAGTCTTGGCAATATGCCTGAAACTATTTTTCTCACCTGCCTGCCTAAATATACCTCTATTGCGAGTACACTTGTAAGGGATGTGATAAAAAATGGAGGAGATGTAGCTCAGTTTTTACCGGATGTAGTTAAAAGATCAATTTATAAAAACCTATGAATATTTGGTTTAAAAAAGATGTTACTATAGATGATTTAAAAAAAATCGAAGGGAACACAATGGCCGATTTTTTACACTTAGAGTGGGAAGAAATTGGAGATGATTTTTTAAAAATGTCTATGCCTGTTTTTCCACCCACACAGCAGCCCTACGGTTTTCTGCATGGTGGCGCAAGTTGTGTGCTGGCCGAAACGATTGGTAGCATTGCATCTGCAATGGTAATAGATCAGGATAAATTTTATTGTGTTGGGTTAGAAATCAATGCCAATCATATTCGGTCTATATCTGAAGGGAAGGTGATTGCAACGGCTCTTCCATTGCATTTAGGAAAAAGTACCCATGTGTGGGATATTAAAATAAAGGACAATCGCGATAAACTGATTTGCGTAAGCCGACTTACAGTGGCCATACTAAAAAAAGTATAGCCCCTTTTTTACTACATTTTTTTTTAAATGTTACAGCCAGATTTGATCAACCAAGTTTTATCGGTTAGTTGTTTTTTCGGTTCCTGTTACATATTCCAAAATGTCGCCCGGTTGGCAATCTAATGCGTTGCAAATTGCTTCCAGTGTACTAAATCGAATCGCTCTCGCTTTCCCTGTTTTTAAAATAGATAGGTTGGATAATGTCAAATCAACTTTTTCAGAAAGTTCATTCAATGAAATTTTTCGTTTGGCCATCATCACATCTAAGTTTACAATAATTGGCATAGCTTAAATGGTTAAGTCATTTTCAGATTTTAGGTCTATTGCATTTTGCAAAAGTTTCTCAAATATTGCCGAAGAAATAGCAACTACAATTGAAACAAAAGCAGTCACGAAACAAATCACTAAAAAACCTGCAGGATCGTCTTCTTTATGGTGAAATAATCTTACATATATTCCTGCTAACACAATTAAAATAGAGAGTAGGATAGAATAATACTTTATACTTTTTAAAGCTTTAAAAGCCTTGGTGGAGAAAGCTTGATTTTGACCGATGTAACCAAGTAATTTGAACGCCATGTACAGCACAATAAAAAATGCAATGGACGCAACGTATCCATACAAAATAAATGGGTCTGAGTAAATGCTGAATAAACCTATATTTGTTGCTCGCCCTTCGGTTAAGGGAATACGAATCAATATTACAACCATCAAAATGCTAATCAGCACAATCACACCCTGTAGGAATTTTATAGATTTCTTTTTGATCATTATTTTAGATTATACAGTTAAATCATTTTCATTTTGTAATTCTACACCTTTTTTGAAAATAGTTGCTATGATATAAATTACAGCACCCATTAAAATAAAAGGCTGGCTACCTGTTAAGAATTGGTTGAGGTTGTCACTTATTAATCCGTGATGCATTAGATTTTTAACAAACTGCCCTGCTATGTAACTAACAAAACCAATTGAAAGAGTATAGTAACTTATTTGAAAAATTTGTTTGGCAACAAATGGGGTGAATGGCTTTGATAAATCCATTTTATGCATGAGCATGATGACTATGTAAAACAGATAAGCTTTTAAAATTGAAATGGTAATAATAAAACTATAGGCACCAAAAAAAGCTGATTTGTTTTCTTTATATATTTCAGATAGATCCAACTTTTGATAAAGATTAGGAATAAATTCAGGCTTATACAAACTGAAAAAAAAATTCACCAAGAGACCTACTGCTTCGATGCATAGACTTACAAAAATCACCCATGCCAGGATATGGAGACTTCTAAATACAAAATTGTTCGTTTTGGACATCATTGTTTAATTTTTGGATAATACTGCAAATTTAATATTTATTTATTGATAAACAATAAATAAATATTAAATAATAATAAAAATGGTAGACGAAGATTTTTAAACTGCTTTTAAATCATTGAAGCATAAAAAATGGGCTAAGGGTATATACTAATCAGAATGCCTGATCAGTATTTTTTTGAACAATATTTTTAATCCAACTCATCTACAAGGGGGATAAGTGCCGGATACATATTTTCTTTATAAAATTTCATCTCCGCCAGAGGCGTCCATTTTATTTCTGTGATTCCTTCTTCTATCTGAGGCAATAAATTTTCTGTGCTTTGAGTTGACATTTGGAACCAGGTGGATTCTTTGAGTATCCAATCCTCATGTTGAAAGTAAGTATGATAAGTAGTGCCTGCCGGTTTAATTAATTTTATAGTTGCAATGCCTGTTTCTTCCTGTACCTCACGTATTGCACAATCCTCAATCTGCTCGCCCTTTTCTAATTTTCCTTTTGGAAGGTCCCATTTTCCATTTCTGAAAATTAATAATAATTCTCCCTTTTCATTTAATACAATTCCGCCTCCGGCTTTAATTATTTTAAAATTTCCGAAAAAATCCTTTTTAAGGTTTGATATATCTTTCCCCGACACAATCACTTTCCTATAGTTTTTCCATCCTTGATTTTGCAAAAAATCGTGTAACCAATTGTTGGTAAATTGAGTAATACTTAGGGTGGCCTCATCATGTGGCAATGCCTGAAAAGTGGTGATATCCTGTACTAAATAAACAGGGGTATTTTCAAAAAAGATAATAATTGGCGGCATAGCTTATAGTACCTTCGTGCTATGACCAACAAGACTGTCGTTGCACAAAAGCTACTACAAATTAATGCAATTAAAATCAATATAAAGCAACCCTATACTTGGGCTAGCGGCTGGAAGAGCCCAATTTATTGCGACAACCGTAAAATATTGTCTTATCCCTTTGTTCGGGATTTTATAAAATCGGAGTTGAGTAATCTTGTTTTTTCTACATTTAATAATGCTGATTTGATAGCCGGGGTAGCTACAGCGGGCATTCCTTGGGCTGTATTAATAGCAGACCAATTAAAACTTCCCTGCATTTATGTAAGGCCTGTGCCCAAAGCTCATGGGTTAGGTAAACAGATTGAAGGCGAGTACCTTGAAAATCAAAATGTGGTAGTCGTTGAAGATTTACTCTCTACCGGAAAGAGCAGCCTGGCGGTAGTAGATGTACTGGCAAATGAAAAGCTGATAGTGAATGGAGTAGTATCAATATTTAATTATAGGTTTAATACCTGTCTGGATTCATTTGCCAATAAGGGTATAGAACTTAGATCGCTTTCTGACTATGAACACCTTGTAAGCCTTCTGAAAAATGAAGGAAAGGTGAGTCTGGAAGAAGAAAAGGCGTTGTTAAATTGGCGTGCAAACCCTTCTGATTGGAAGTAATTTTTTATATTCGTGATCAATTATGAAAAATACATTCCTTCTACTCATTTCTATTTTAGCTATTAACCTTACTGGATTTGGTCAGGTAAAACCGATTCAAAAGGCAGTGATTAATACACCAGGCGTGCAAGATGAAGCTTGTAAAACCAGAATAGAGAACTATATAGCCCACGAATATGGTATAATAGCCGTGAAGGCAGATTATAAAAAGCATGTAGTTGGTGTGCAATGGTATTCAGATAGAACTAATATTGAAAACATCAAAACGGCGATCGCCAATTTGGGTTATGATGCAGATGATGTAACTGCTGATCCGGATGCATATAAGCGATTGCCTAAAACTTGCCAGCATATTTCAAAATAAGTGGCTTCGTCAGGCTCAAAACATCGAAAATGTTTGTTTGGACTCATAATTAATAGGGAAATTCATAAATACATTTCCTTTTCCCACCTTCACTTTTCCGGCCAATTTAACTAATACTTCCTTTCCTGTTAATGTATTGAGGGCATTCCTAAATGCATTGCGCATATCTATATTGAATTTTACCGGTACGGTAAAATTTCCTCTTCTGGGTATTTGAATTAAGGAATCCGTTACACTATGCCCAAGGAGGTTCCCATCTATAAAAATATCCAAATCAGTATTTTTTAGCTGCATCCCAAAATTGTTTGGATTGTAATATTCCAGATCTAAACTTATGGAAGAGGTATTAAAGCCAAGCTGGTTAATGGAGAAATTATGGTAAGTTTTATATTCTACCGCCTTGGGAGCAGAGCAGGAGAGTAGTGACATAATTACACTTGCAAGAAGGATGATTTTTTTCAGCACAAAAATAAAATTTCCTAAAATTAATTAAATCCATGAAAAGATCATGCTAAATTTTGGTGCAAAGGCAAAATTAATTCTGAAATGAGGTTGCCTAATATTTATAGTTTTAATAAAAAATAGATAATTAATTGATAATAAGTATATTATATTACTTAAAATAATAAAAAATAATAAATAATATTGACGATTATTTTACTATTCATAATGATATTTTGCCCTTTCAATATTAAACTCTTATTTTAAAGAAATAATTATATAATCAACTCATTAACAGTGTAATATATTTATTAACTAACTTTAAAAATAATATAAATGCACTTATTTTTATTGATCATAATATGATGGGGGTGTAAAAATCAATTTGGGTGGGTTGATAAGCTATGGAATTTTCAATAAGACATAATGGCGTCTATTACAAGAATGGTTGGAAAACCACGAAAATATTTGAGATAACAGGATGTTTTCTAACTGTATCAAATATTTATAGAAAAATATTTTATTTTATTGTTATTTATTTAGAATTAGTAAACTAAAATTCTATTTTTTTTAAAAAATTTCTAAATATTTGAAATAGTAATTTTACTGTCTTGCAAATTCCGAATTAACACTCTATGTTTGCACTCATAAATGTGAATGCTGCTTGTTTACCCGGCTTCCTTTTAAAAATAATCCCACCATTCTTTGAGAAATCATAGCTGATTTAAAAAACTCAAAATCTAAGAATGAATAAAAATTTTACCAAACACCAAATACTAATACTTAGTTATCTGAAGGAGTTATTAATTCCTAAAATTTTTCTGGGATATATCCCTACTAAGCAAGCTCATCACCATCACCTGATACCAATTAGGGTAAGGTGTAAGTAATGGGCCTTTTTCTATTCGAATCCAATTTTTTTTAAAGCCACCTATTTCTAATATTCATTGTAGCCAATAATTTTTTAAAAATTATACAATGAAAAAAATAATGTTATTAAGGATTTTTATAATCCTGTTATGTTTAAATGGCTTTTTAACGGCTAATGCGCAAACAACTGATCAGATTGATTTTAAAAATATCAGTGTGACGGCTAATCAGGGTAAAGTAAATATAAAGTGGACTACAGATGACGCATCTGCTACCAATTATTTTGAATTGGAAAAGAGTAATGATGGGCAAAACTTTAAAACCGTAGCCATGGTAATGGGTGCAGATCCTTCGATAGCAGCAGGTAATTGCTTTGGTTGTTTTGATAAGGTAAGCGAAAAAGCTAAAACAGCTTATTATAGGATAAAACATATAGATAAAAATGGTTATGTTCAGCTAAGTGAAATACAAATGCTGGCTATAAAATAATTCAACTCGTTTTCTTTGGGGGTTACAGAACCATATTGGTTCTTAACAAACGCCGCATTTCTATGCGGCTTTTTTTTTATGGTAGTAGTGTTGTTTTGATTCTGGGGAGGGTAAAAAGTCTGGTAGTATCTCTTAATATTTCATTTACCAATTTGCTCGCATTGTTTGTTATATGAGAATATTGCTGTTGTAAAAGTATAGCCTGAGCTATCTGCATAGAATCGCGTATGAGTAATTTTATATTTTTTTGTAAATTTTGAAAATTTATTGCTTGCCTTTGTGCTATAAGTTGGGCCACGCGTTTAGAATTTTCTTGATTAATTTTTGAAAATTTTTCATTTGCCTGTTGTATTGTTTTATTTATCTGGTTTCCGACATCTTGCCAATTGACCTTATCTATTTCTGCTGTAGCTGCTTTGATTTTTGCATTAATTTCATTCAGGTCAATACTTGTAAATTGATTGTCTTTCAGGTCAATTACTGTGGTATTGAACTCTGGCAATCTGGGAGAGGCCTGGGGTACGGGTTGGGCTGCGGGTGCTATTATTTTTATAAGTATTTTACCTGTATTATTTTTTACCAGAGCGTTCGAATGGCTGCTTTGCTGCACAGGAATTGTTTTTTTAGTTATAGAATCCATGCTGACAGTTTTTACTGTAATACTTTCTTCGCTTTGGGAATGCCTGATTTCCTTGGGTATTTTGGCTATGGATCTATTGCTTTCAAATTTTAAAATCAAAAAGGCCAGGCCAGCGCTCAGTAGCACGAAAAAAAGAATTGTAGATAATTTGGGGTATTGTCCTCTGTTGTCTGGGAAGCCATTTATGCGCTTCACTCTTTTAAGTAATTCATTTTTTTCGGAAACTGCAGCCAGCACCAATTCTAATTTCTGAATTCTTTCCTTTTCAATTTTGAAGAGCGCGTCTGAATAGGTTAAACAATCATATTGGTAATTGATTACGAAATCATCACAGCAGTTTTCCCTTTCTTCTTTAATTATTTTGAGTAAAACAAAATGGAAGGGGTTAAAGAAAAGGAGGGTAGAGCAAAATGCAAGCATTAAATTTATCAGGTAATCATTTCTTTTTATATGGGCAAACTCATGCAATAGGATTGCCTCTATCTGGGGTAAACTCAGTTGTGAAATAACAGAAAAAGGTAAAAAAATAACAGGTTTAAAATAGCCAATCGTTGCCGGAACGTCTATATGATCACAAATCCATATTTGTACCTTCTGGGAAATACCATTCTCGATACCAATTTTTTCTATAAATTTTTCGAAATGTGCAGGGGCAATTTTAAGTGTTGAATTAAATAATAATCGAACATTCTTATAATAAATAACCAGCCTCGAAAGCAAAAAAGTTACGGCTATAAGATAGATAATTGAAATAATTGAAAATAGGGATTCAAAGTGAAATGGCTTATGAGTGCGCAGTGTGGTTGAACTTGCTACGGAAGCATTTAAATTAATTTGTGGAGCGTGATTCACGCTATTGGTGGAGAAAAAATATAAAAAATTCCCAACAAGTAAAAGGAAAAGACAAAAATAGGTACCTAAAGCTAATTTATATTTTGCATTGGCATTTTTGGGGGATATTCCATTTTTAATAAATAGAAAGAGTGCAAATAAGAGCAGGCCTTCGCCCAGATTATAAAGTAACGCTTTACCTAACGCCAAAAGAAATGGGGATTGTTCAAATGCAGAAACCATTAGCTATTTTTTTAAATCATCCAGAAACTTTCTTATTTGCTCTAATTCGGCTTTACTTGACTTTTGATTTCCAAGAGCCTGAAGAACCAATTGAGTTGACGATCCGCCAAATAAGCCATTAATCATTCTGTCTAAAAAAAATTTTTGTGTTTTATTTCGGCTAACGACTGCATAATACACATGTGTCTTTTTGCTTTCGTCTCGTGTCAGCAGGCCTTTTTCATGCATTATTTGCATGAGCTTAAGCGTAGTGGTATATCCAGATGGTTTTGTTTTAATTAACTCTTCATGCACTTCTCTAACAGTCGCCTGCTCTTTATTCCAAATAATCTGTAGTATTTCGAGCTCACTTTCAGTTGGTTTTATTGAAGGATTTGTATTCATGTGTTTAATTTAAAAAAGGAATATACGACTCACTTCGTAAATATACATTTTTCTTTACATTATGAGATTTTTTTTTAAACACTTTGTAAAGCATAAATTTGGCTTGGCTATAATCATAAATCATCATGAACAAACAACAGATCAGTTTTACAATAGAGGAATACAATTCCATTGCCGACCTAACAGAAGAAGATGCTGCATTATTAACACAGGCAAGAAGAATTACCAAGGATGCTTATGCACCATATTCTAATTTTCAGGTAGCAGCGTATGCAAAGCTTGTAAATGGCGAAATGATAGGAGGTACCAATCAAGAAAATGCATCATATCCAGCCGGACTCTGTGCTGAAAGGGCTTTGATGGCAGTAGCGGCGAGCCTTTATCCTGGTATAGGGATAGACACCATCGCCATAACCTATAATAATCTGAATGGGGAAAGCAATCATCCTATTAGCCCTTGCGGTATTTGCAGGCAATACTTTACCGAATTTCAACAAAGAACTGGGCATACCATTAGAATAATTTTAAGTGGTATGGAAGGAAAGGTTCAGATAATTAAAGATTCGTTTCAATTGCTCCCTTTGGTATTTACTTCCGATGATATGAATAAGAAATTTTAATCCAATATGGCGAGAGATTTATTGATGATGCCGATTGCCTCATCCAGTTGTTCTTTATTGATAGTTAAGGGTGGTGCCAACCTGATTTTATCGCCATGTGTAGGTTTGGCCAGCAATCCGTTTTTCATTAATTGAATGCACAATTTCCATGCTGCTTCCTCTTCGGGATGCTCTATAATAATTGCATTCAGCAATCCTTTACCTCTTATTTTTTTAATGTGTGGTGAGTTTAATTTTCTAATGGCTGCCCTGAAGTAATTACCCAATTCTTCTGCATTTTGTGCAAGACTTTCATCCTTTATTACTTTTAAAGATTCAATAGCTACCTTGCAGGCAAGCGGATTGCCGCCATAAGTGCTTCCATGTTCACCGGGTTGGATGGTATCCATGATTTCTTTATTTGCAAGCACCGCACTTACAGGCATGGTACCGCCACTTAAAGCTTTTCCCAAAATCAAAATGTCTGGACTTACTTCTTCGTGGTCGCAACATAATAATTTTCCGGTGCGGCCGAGCCCAGTTTGAATTTCATCTGCAATAAATAATACATTTGCCGCTTCGCAATACTTTTTGGCTGTACTTAAATATCCTTCATCCGGTACATTTACTCCGGCTTCGCCTTGTATAGGCTCTATTAAAAACGCGGCTACATCTTTATCTTTCAGCGCTTCTTTTAAGGAGGGCAAATCATTATATGGAATATTGATAAACCCTGGCAGAAAAGGGCCAAAATCATTTTTGGATTGAGGATCCGAACTGAAAGAAATAATTCCCAAAGTCCGCCCATGAAAATTGCCATTACAAACGATGATTTTTGCCTTTTCGTCTGCTATTTTTTTCACGCGGTAGGCCCAATGTCTGCATACTTTTAGCGCAGTCTCTACAGCCTCAGCGCCGGTATTCATAGGGAGTACTTTATCATAGCCAAAATAGGTACAAATAAATTCTGTAAATAGTGATAGTTCTTCACTATGAAAGGCTCTGCTGGTAAGAGTTAGGGTAGAGGCTTGGTGCTGAAGGCTCTCAATTATTCTGGGATGGCAGTGCCCTTGATTGACAGCAGAATAGGCGCTTAAAAAATCAAAATATTTTTTTCCGGCTACATCCCATACAAATATCCCTTTACCCTTATTTAATACAACTGGTAATGAGTGATAATTATGGGCGCCATATTCATTTTCAAGGCCAATTAATTCATCCGGTTTGGAAGCTATTGCATGCACTAACATAATAAAATTTTAAAGCAAAAAAATATAAAAAGAAAACTTTTCAGAAGAAGGGGTAATATCGTAATCAACTGTGATTAAGAAAATCCAGATTGAAGGAAAGGAAATGGCGATATTGATAATTAATTAAGCCCATGTATGACAAAGGTAAAATAATTTTAAATAGGATAAAATATCTGGTGTGTATTTTTTTATGCTCTTCAAAATAAATGCACCGAGAAAACAAAATTTTAGTATCAGTTTCTTTTACAGAAAATTTTTATTTGTGAAAATCAGATTAACCAATTGGCTATCGATCGCCTTTGGTGGCTATAAGTTTTAGTATCTGCGTAGGTGACAGGTACTTATTTTCTTTCATTTTAATATAGGGGTCTTTGGCGTGAGAATGATTTATTACATAATCTGCCCATGCAAAGAGTGGCCATCCTAAGCCCATTTTAATAGTGAGTTCATCAGTTTGTATTTCTAATTTTTTTTGCTGCTTTTGAAACAGGTATTTAAATCCCCAAAATATTAAATCAAAGAACCTTTTTTGCTTAAAAATTTTTACATGGGCTAATTCATGGCCTATCAGGCCTACCATAGCAGCCTCTGGAATATCTTGTAATGCAATTCCATTCCGGCTGCTATCATTATTTATGTAAATAATAAATGTTTTATTGTTGCTTTCAAATAGTGAGGGTAAAGTCATGGTGGTTCGGGCCGTGCTATTAATATTTTTGTATTTAAAAATTATCGCATCATCTTTTAATTCAGGAAACCATGATAATGCAATAAGTGCGGCTGTTTTTATTTCAGGCAAAAACTTTTTATTTGTTCCATTGTTTTTTTCAAGGCTATCCGGATTATATTTACCCAGCACTATTGAATAATTATTCTGGGCGAGCGTAGTGGCGGAAAGGAAAAATAAGAGCGAAATGAAGAATAATCTCACACCATTTGGATTGAAGGAAAAACTCTGAAGAAATAATTTTTAAATTCGTCTGAAGGTACATTGATGTCTTTTGGATAAAATGCATACAAAGCACTACCAGTACCGGTCATAGATGCATAAGTAGCGCCGCTTTCATAAAAAAGATTCTTAATGACACGGAATTCAGGGTTCTTTAAAAAAACAATTTCTTCAAAATCATTTTTTAATTCATGCTTCCACGTCGTTATAGGTTGTTGAATTATTTCCCTGATGGTTTTGTTGGGTATAGAGGGTGTTATATAAGAGAAAATATTTTTTGTGGAAATACTTACTCCCGGATAAATAATTGCTAATTGGTATCCTTCCAAGTGGATATTCATGGGGGTTACATATTCTCCACGCCCACTCACAATCGCCGGCTTGTTGATAATGAAAAAGGGGCAGTCGCTTCCTAACTGTAATGCGTATTCGAATAGGTCTTGGGTGTTTAATTGAAGTGAGAATTTGTTGTTCAGTAAGAGTAGCATGTGAGAGCCATTGGATGAGCCACCGCCTAAGCCTGCACCCATAGGGATTGCTTTGTGCAATAAAATTCTTACGGGGGGGAGATGAGGGAAATCCTTTTTTAATAAATGCCATGCTTTTACTACCAGATTATTTTCATCAGGAGTAAGATCATTTCCGCTGATTTCCAAGGTTGTTTTATTGGGGACTTCTATGATTTCCAGCGCATCAAATAGCGGTACGGGTAAAAAGAAGGATTCCAGATCATGATACCCGTCGGTTCGTTTTCCGGTAATATTCAATCCAAGATTGATCTTGCAATCAGGAAAATTTATCATAAAATAATACCAAGTAGAAAAAGTAATAGTGCTGCAATTATCAACCCTCTTTTCTTCTTTTTATTTCATCTCTTATAGAAGCAGCTTTAATATAATCTTCATGTTCAAGTACTTCGGCCAAAAGAGATTCGAGTTCCAGAATTGATAATTTTTTTAAATCTTCATTTTCACTTTCGCTTTGTGATACTACCACTTTTTTCTTCGAATCATCGTCTTCTTTAAGAATACCTGCACTTTCTAAAATGTGATCAAAAGTGTAGATGGGACAACCGAACCGAACGGCCAGTGCTACAGCGTCAGAAGTACGAGAATCTATTTCCACTGTTTCTTTTTCTCCGGAGCACACCAGTTTTGAAAAAAATATACCTTCCTGCAGATCATTTATGATCACTTCATGAAGATCAATATTGAAGGCAAGCATAAAATTTTTCATCAGATCGTGAGTAAGAGGGCGGCTAGGTTGCATTCGCTCGAGTGCCACAGCTATAGCCTGTGCCTCAAAGCCGCCTATCACTATTGGAAGGCGCCTTAGACCATTTACTTCGCCCAGTACAACTGCATAACTATGCGTTTGCGTAATACTGTGCGAAAGGGCAACAATTTCCAATTCTATTTTCTTCATTCTATCTCTATATTTTTTTCTTCCTCACACAAATATATTTGATTATGAGCCATCGGCAAAAAGCTATGATTTCATTTTTTTTACTGCCTCTGTAATTTTGGGTACTACTTCAAAGGCATCGCCAACAATTCCATAATCTGCGGCTTTAAAAAATGGCGCTTCGGGATCTTTATTTATTACTACTATCGTTTTACTTCTGTTTACTCCTGCCAGGTGCTGAATAGCGCCACTTATACCAATTGCGATATATAAGTTTGGCGCGATAGCCAATCCCGTCTGGCCTACATGCTCATGATGAGGCCTCCAGTCGCTATCGCTTACTGGCCGGCTACAGGCTGTTGCGGCGCCTAATTCTTTTGCCAGATCAGTCACTATTCCCCAATTTTCAGGGCCCTTTAATCCACGGCCGCCACTTACTACTATCTCTGCTTCAGCTAAAGGAATTTCACCTGAAACCTTATCTACTTTCACCACTTTCACTCTGGATCCTGGAATCTCTAATGAGATGGGAACTACCTCTGCATCGCCTTCCTTTTCTACAGGTTTAAATGCATTGGCATTTAGAGATATAACCTTAATGGCTGACTTAATAGATACATTGGCAAATGCTTTACCACTAAATACATTTTTCTTTACAACAAATCCTTCGGAAAGGTCAGGCAATGAAACGGCACCAGTAACAAGGCCAGCTTTTAATCTTACAGACAATCTGGGTGCAATAGCTTTTCCATTAAAATTATTAGAAAAAATGATGACTGTAGCGTTTAGGCTTGTGGCAGCTTCAGCTATCAGGTGTGTGAATACATCGTCATCAAAATTATTTAGCCGGTCATCCTCAAGGGTATGCACCTTTTTTAATCCATATTTTCCTAAGGATTTTAATTCATCATTTGTTTTACCAAAAACTATCCCTTCAGCGCTGGTATTCATTTTCTCTGCAATGGCGCTTCCATAAGCAGCTGCTTCAAATGAACTTTTTTTTATGTGTCCTTCGGATTGATCTAGAAATATTAGTATGCTCATTTTTTTGAATGTTGAATTATGGGTTTAGTATTAAAACGTACTTGCCATAAAAATTAAAACTATGATATAAGGCGTTGTTTTTTTTATTTTATTGTTTATCTATTTTTGGAGAATGCTTAAATAACTTTCGCTTCTTCGTGCAGCAATCTTACCAACTCTTCGGGCTGGTCAGCAGGTATCATTTTAACGCCTGATTTTGCCGGAGGCATTTCAAAAGAAACTATTTCAGTAAGTGTAGCGGCTTCTATAGGTTCGCGCACATTAAGTGGTTTGGTACGTGCTGCCATGATCCCTCGCATATTAGGAATTCGTTGCTCTGCCATACCTTTCTGGCAGCTCACCACCAATGGTAGTGATACTTCATCTACTTCTTCGCCACCTTCGATTTCCCTATTAACAGTTGCCATATTCTGATTGAGCGAAAACTGAGTTGCGAGGGAAATAAAAGGCATTTCTAACAGCTCAGCTACCATGCCCCCTATGGAAGACCCATTATAATCAATGGTTTCTTTTCCGGTAAAGATTAGGTCGTATTGGTTTTCCTTTGCAATAGCAGCGATTTGTGATGCAATATAATAATCATCAGTACTGGTAGTGTTTACACGAATGGCTTCATCGCCACCAAGGGCTAATGCTTTGCGAATAATAGGATCAGCATCTGCCGGGCCTATATTTATTAGATGCAATACGGTGGAAGGGTCAGCCTCTTTTAGCTGAATTGCTCTTACCAATGCGTACCATTCATCATAAGGGTTTATGATAAACTGAACACCTGCTTCTGCAAATTTCGTATTGTTATCAGTGAAGGCTATTTTTGCCGTGGTGTCGGGCGTTTTGCTTATGCAAACTAATATTTTCATGTTCTTTTTTTGAAGCCGCGAAGATACTAAGGAATAAAAACTTAAAAAAGTATTTGATGAAGGCAAAAATGTTTAAAGTATTTCAGAAAATAAAGCCGGCAACCTATTTTCGGCAGTGAGTATAATTAGAAAAATGCAAAAGAATTTATTTAAGCCCATACATTTACTGTAATGCCACTACTCGATACCTTTATTGATTTTATAAAAGAAAATGCCCTTTTTAAAAAGGATGACTATTTGATACTTGCGGTAAGTGGTGGGCTTGATTCTGTAATATTGACACACCTCTGTATTCAGGCGAAATTTGATTTTGAAATTGCGCACTGCAATTTTTGCCTGAGAGGTGCAGAAAGCGACCGCGATGAAGATTTTGTAAGAGCTCTTGCTATTGAATACCAGATTCCATTTAATTTAAAAAAATTTGACACCATCAGGTTTGCTGAAGAAGGAAAGATTAGTACCCAGGTGGCCGCGCGACAATTAAGGTATAGTTGGTTTGATGAATTGATTGCAGATCGAAAAAAACATAATGTTTCTAATGCCAATGTGTTTCTTGCTACAGCGCACCATGCTAACGACGATATTGAAACGCTTCTAATGAATTTTTTCAAGGGTACCGGAATAAAAGGTCTGTCGGGTATTCCTGTAAAGCAAGGCCACATTGTGCGGCCATTATTATTTGCTACAAGAGAAGAGTTGAAGCTTTTTGCAAGTATCAATACCTATTCTTTTGTGGAGGACTCATCCAATACATCAGATAAGTACACCCGAAATTATTTTCGCAATCAATTAATTCCCGGTATCAGGAAGGTTTTTCCGGAGGTAGAAAATAATTTATTAAAAAATCTGGAGCGGTTTGAAGGAATAAAAGAAATCTATGAGGAAGCAATAGAGGCAAAGCGGAAAAAAATAGCAGAAATAAAAGGCGACGAATTGCACATTCCTATTTTAAAATTGCAAAAGGAAGTAGCATACAAGACCCTCTTATACGAAATCATTAAAGATTACGGTTTCACATCAGGGCAGCTTACAGAAGCGCTAAAACTACTTTCTGCAGAAAATGGAAAGTACATTACTTCTATTACGCACAGGATTATACGGAGCCGTAACTGGCTAATCATAGCGCCATTAAATTTCTTAAACTCGGCGCACATATTGATAGAGCGAGATGATAGAAAAATTTTATTTAAAGAAGGCGAGGTAACTCTTAAAGTATCAAAAAATATTTTTAAGGATCAATTATTTATTTCCGGGAAGGAAACAGCAAATTTGGATTGGGCTAAACTTCAATTCCCATTAATCCTGAGGCCATGGAAAAGCGGGGATTATTTTTACCCATTTGGTATGAAGCACAAAAAAAAATTAAATAAATTTTTTGCAGACAGCAAACTTTCAATAACGGAAAGAGAAAAGATATGGGTTATTGAAAGCGGAAAGCGAATCGTCTGGATAGTAGGTGTCAGAATTGATGACCGGTTTAAAATTTTACCCTCAACTAAAGAATACCTTCGGCTTCAATTTACGGAGTTGTAAATAAATTTTTGAGATTGAGCCCTTTTACCTTCTCAATGAACTGATCGAGCAAAGGGTAGGAGGAAAACATTTTAACTGCAACAATCATAAAAACAACTCCAAATAAAGCACCCCAGATGTGGGCGCCATGATTGATGGACGACCCGCCTTTTTTTCCGAGAAAATATGAAATAATTAAAAACAGGATTCCAAACAGAAACCCCGGTATATATATAGGTATAAAAAGAAGGCCAATTCCTTGCATAGGATCTACCATTATGTAGGCGAATACCACAGCAGAAACTGCTCCTGAAGCTCCAAGACTGCGGTAGTATTGGTTATTTTTATGTTTAAAGTAGTCGGGTATTACACTGGCTATAAGTGATAGAAAGTACAAGAGCACAAAAAATAATTTCCCTTGCCCTGGGAAAAGTAGGATGAAAACCTTTTCTAATATGCCGCCAAAAAGGTAAAAGGCATACATATTAAAAAAGAGGTGCGATAGGTCGGCATGCAAAAATCCATAACTTATAAAGCGGTAATATTGATTATGCTGTGCTATTGCAGGTGGATAAAAAATTAGATCGTTCATTACCTTGGGCGAATAAAAGGCGATAACACTGATAATGACTGTGATGATGATTAATAATAAGGTAAGTGGCACGGTACTATTTTTTTTATAAAGAAATCAACAAAGGTTTTCAAATAAAAAGTATTGCTAAGGATATGACAAACGTACTGAAAACCTATGAATGATGATATTTTTCATTTCTTAAAATGGTACAGGCTCTATAGATTTGCTCGGCAAGCACCAAACGCACCAGTTGATGAGGGAATACCAGATGTGAAAGGCTCCATTTAATATTACTTCTATTTAATACCGTCTCATGTATTCCATAAGCGCCACCAATTAAAAATATAAGATTTCTTGTGCTTTCGTTGGCTTTCTTTTGTATTAGTTCTGCCAGTTGTGGCGATGAAAATTGTTTGCCATTTTCGTCAAGAGCAATAAGGATATCGTCTGTGGATAGAAGTGAAAGAATTTTTTTGCCTTCTTCCATTTTTATATTTTCAGCATTTTTTACATCTTCCTTTGCAGAAGGAATGATTTTCCATTGTATGGGGAAATAATGAGCAATGCGTTTGGTAAAAAGCATTGTTCCTTCTTTCACGTAAGATTCATGCGCTTTGCCAACAGACCAAAAGTGGATTTTCATAAGCACAAATTTAGTGGGAAATTAAGGTGGGAGGTTGAATATTCTATGTGGTAGTATTTTTAATTGTGGTTATGTATTACCAAACTGAATTATAAATTAGTAAAAAATTGGGGGGCAAATAGGTGCTTATATAGTTATACTAAATTAAATTCAAAAAAAAAATGTGGGAAAGTACATTCAGATTTCTGACGAATGAAGGAGTAGAGCAGGTTTCATTCAGTTAATTTTGTGAAACTCCAAGATTAAAAAAAAGATATATGGTTTCGTTTTGTATCCTATTGTATTAAGATTGGGAACATAGGCTTGCAGCACCTATCAATGCTGCTTCCTCGCCAAGCCTTGCCTGTAATAGTTGAACATTTATTGAATTGTTTTTTAAAAAGAGCTGAGTGTCATTTATGAATAAATCCCATGCCTTAATAATATTGCCACCAATAATTACTTTTTCTGTCTGGTGTTTTTTACAAAATGAACTTAATACCTCACCAAGGTTCTGTCCAAACCCTGTGAAAATAGAAGCTGCATTAGAATCAGAAGTAGCCATATCCCTAATTTCTTTTACATTTTTTGCAGATATACCTGTCAATTCTTTATAGCGTGAGATAAACCATCTTGTGGATAAATAATCCTCTGCGGTACCATTCTTAAATGCAGTACAATAGAGGTCGCCTTCAGAAATGACTCCATTTGTCCAAGTTGCGGAACCCAATCCTGTACCGAGTGTAAGTCCTGCTAAGTGCGTACAATTTTCAATTTCGTCTGCACAAAATATTTCACCCTTTAGAAAGCTGCTGGCATCATTCATCATAAATATATCTTCATGATTTATGTCTAACCTACTTGCAATTAGTTCTTTTACATTGAGTAAGTAAAGTGATTCATATTTATCCAGATCTTTTATCAAGCTGATACCTTTATCATAATCAAAGGGGCCAGGTATAGCGATTCCGATTTTTCGAGGCATTTGGGAGCCGTAAGTTTTGCAAACAAGTAGTGCATCAGTCCATTCTCTTATAACCTCATCCGCTGTTCCTTTGGAATTTACTGGATAGCGAACTAAAGATTCGCGAATGATAGAATGAGATTTCAGGTCTATCTGTGCGGCAGTAATGTGAGAGCCGCCGATATCAACTCCTATAACAATGTTATTGCTCATTTACAAGATTTTTTAGGATAGTACATGGTACTTTATTGTATGTTTTTTTATTTAACTGTTGGAGGTAAATTTCCTATGCCCCATGATTTGTTGGGTTGGGGGCCAAGCCATATTTCCAGAGTACCGCCCTTTGCAAATTCTTTATGAGTAAACCAGAAATTATTCAATTCCTTATCATTTAGTTGTACTTTTTGAATGTAACAGTTTTCTTTAGAATTGTTATGAGTAATGATCTGGAATTGTTTACCGCTATAATAGGCGGTATCCAGTTTAATAGTAATATCATCGAATATAGGACTTGTAATTTCGTAAACAGGGGTGGCGGAAGTGTTGCCCTGCAAACTAAATAGCCCCATAGACATTAAGGCACTCAATGCGCCCATCTGGCCTTGGTCTTCATCATGGCCGCCATAGCCCAGATCAGGCGTGATTCCTCCATAAGCTTGCTCTCTTACCCTTCGCACCCAATACTGTGAAAGCCAGGGGTGGCCTGCATAATTAAATACGTGAGCATTTGATAACCCGGGTTGGTTAGCATAGCTCACATATCCGTCATTATAGGCAAACACAAAATCTTCAGGCGCCGCTTTTTCAAATGCAAAGTTTAATTTGCTGCAAAGGGTATCATTGCCACCCATTAGCGATGCCAACCCTGGTATATCTTGTGATACACCCCACGTAGCTTGCCATGCATTAGCTTCGATCCAGCCTGCACCGCTCAATGGATCGTGATGAGTAAAATTGCCATTTTTGTCTTTAGGAAACAAAAGGTTCTGGGTAGGATCAAAACAATTTTTCCAGCTTTGTGATCTTTTTAAAAAATAATTATAGTCTTTCTTTTTACCCAGTTTAAAGGCCATTTGAGCAACTGCCCAATCTTGGAAAGAAGCCTCTATTGTTATACCGGCATTATCTTTCCACCAACCGTTTTTTATGTAAAATTTAATATCATCACTGCTGCCAAGCATACCGCCCGGCATCTGGTTTCTTTTAAGAACATCAAAAGCATGGTTCTGATCAACTTTGGTTAACAACCCTTGTTGAAAAGTTCCTACAACGAGGTTCAAGGTTGGATTACTGGTCATGATATAGGAATATCCTCCACCTGAAGGGCCTCTTGGCAGCAGGCCGCCGTTATCTGCATATTGTATCATTGACGAAGACATTTCATCTTGAACTTGAGGCCATGCTAATCCCCACAATATATTCAGGTTCCATTGTGAAAGCCAGAATGCGTCAGAATTATACATGTGATACTTGGGCTTACCACTTTTGTCTTTTGGTAAAGTCATCACTTTAAAAACTGCATTGGTAAAAGTGCCATCTCTTTTGCCTGTTGTTCTATCCGGATAATCTCCGGATACATCATCTATTTTTTGCCGACCTAAAAGCACATGCCACAGGTCTGTATAAAATTTAATTTTTTGATCTGCTGATTTATCCTTGATATCAATTTTTCCCAGCCAGTCATTCCAAACTCTTCTGCTATCATTTCTTACCTCATCAAAATTCCAAGTGTTGCATTCATCATTTAAATTCTTTCTAGCATTGTCAATATTGGTATATGAAATGGCAATTTTCATTTTGATTTCATCGCCTGCCTTTACATCATATTTTGCTGCTACCCCTACGCTATCTCCGTTCACTTGATTTATCCCTGTCAATAATTCCTTTCCTTTCCACCCATCCAATGATTTGGCTTCTTTATCAAGTTGAATAACAAAATAAATTTTTACATCTTTGGGACCGCCCCAATATCTTTTAACAGAGCTAAAAGAACCTTCAAATTCTTTATCATTTATTTTTTTTATTTCTGCATTAGTCATGGTACTGTTTCCTACATATCCGCCAAGGTTTACGAGTATTTGCGTTGACATATCCTGTGGGTATTTAAAGCGATAAAAACTGACTCTCTCTGTGGAAGTCAATTCAACCCAAACTTTGGGATCTCGTAAAAAGAGCCGTTGATATCCCGGCTGTACCAATTCGTCATCGTGGCTAAAATTTGATTTCCAGGCCATTTCACCGCCTCTCGGATCTACCATTTGGCCTGCCGGCATTACTTCAATTCCGGACATCATCCATGAATGGATTTGACTAAACCCCAAGACTTCTTTCTCATTATAATTATATCCTCCTCCATTTTGGTTTTTGTTTCTTGTATGTGGCGCGGCACTTACCATCCCAAACGGTCTTGATCCGGTAATGAAGAAAATCCAACGCCCCCTATTTGATTCTATGTATGGATCTACCCAACCTACATAATCTGTTGCTGATGTGCGTGCAGGATATACCTCAATTTCTGAAAAACCGATATCTTTTCCGTTGCCATCTGTAGTAATGAAGCGAAAAGAGGTAACTAACTTTGTTGCAAACTCAACCACTTTAGCAGTACCATCATTAGGTATCTGATCTACAGTAACTTCGCTGCCGTCGCTGAATATAATCCTTCCACTAGCGATGAATTCATTGGCGGCTGGCCTGTCATATAATATTATTTTATTAATAGCTTGAGTCTTTTCCCATACCAATTGTATCCAAGGAAAGCGGACATAGCCCCAATCAGTTGTTTCACCTTGGCAAGCCCATTCGCCTTTGCCTGCTACGCCAATTATACCATCTATAACATTTTCCGGTTTAAACCTGTCATTTAAATAGGAAGATGCAGTGACTTTGGCATATTTAGCAATATTGTCGGTACCGGCTACTACTGGCAAACTCATCATTAGTAGCGCAACCAGTGTAATCAGTTGTTGTAGGCTCTTTTGTGTCATGATTATTTATTTGAATGATATTGATAATTATTAATTATTAATCCCATGGATTTTCTGAAAAAAACTTACCGGAAGTTTTAAGAGGTAGGCTATCAGTTCTGAAAGGCACCGCAGGTAAATTGCTATTATTATAAAGATCAGTTTCACCGGGATTGTCGGACCATGCATAACGAACTGAAACAGGGTGGGGAACATCTTTTGAATAAATAATAACTGTATGGTTTTTAATAAATGCTCTTGCCCAATAAAATTTATGGTCGGCGCCTGCAACGGCAAAGCCTCTGATGTATCCATACTTATCTTTTGATACCAGTGTATCTGTTCCTTCAGCATAGTGAATTACGATCGAATTATTTTTTATTTCCATAAAATCATAAGTAGGTCCTCTGCTGACCACATTTTTTTTATATGCAACTTTTAGAGCAGCAAGACCCAATCGCCTGCCTACTTCTATCTTATTTTTGGGATGTATATCATTTGCTTCTCCAATATCTATTATTGTTGCCATGCCGGTGTTTGGTAGTTTTAATGCAGCAGCCTGCGCTTCTCTTAATTCTGCCCAGGAACTCTCACCAGGCACTTGGACCTCCGCCATATAATTTGCTAACTGTACAAACAAGAATGAGATATTGCCCTGATTAAAATGAGTACGCCAATCGGTAATAAATGCAGGAAACAAATCATGGTATTCGCTTGCTCTTCCTGCATTGCTTTCGCCCTGGTACCAAATAATTCCTTTGATGGATAGTGATGCAATGGGTGCAATATTTCCATTGTATAAAACTGCGGGAGTTGAAAACGGGCTTACATTTACAACATGTGGCTTAGGAAAAGTTTTTGGATTAATTTGATAATCTGCTTTATATAACCATTGCCCTAAAAGTATTGGATTGCCCCAAATTGCATTAGAATACATTCCTCCTTTATCTCCTATATCAAATACTCTAACAACCATTATATTTCCTTTTGGTTTTAAAATATTTGAAGGCACTTTATAATTGCGCCAGTTTTGATTTCCATAGCTCTCACCTACCTTTTGGCCATTTACCCATACTATATCATAATCATCTATCTGATTAAGCGCTAAATTAAAAGTGTCGCCTTTAAAATTTTCAGACAAATCGAATGATTTTCTAAACCATACTGCCCCATCAAAATCCGGCATTCCTTTATCTTCCCACCATCCAGGAATCTCCATTGTTTTCCAATCAGAAATATCTGTATCGGGCAGGTACCATTTTTGCTCTATGCCTTTGCCTTTAAGATAATATTCAGCTTCCCATTCTGGCTTTATTTTTTCGAAAGTTGTGTTGATTTCTTTAAAACTTTTTTGGGGTGCGAGATACTGATTATAGTAGGAACTAAATTGTGGAAATTTTGAAATTGCTTCACG
>JAFDXH010000266.1 GCA_018268075.1 Bacteroidota bacterium
CTGCATCCGCAAATGTGATAAAACTGATGCTTGTTGCGGGCAATACCACATCGCCTTGTTTGATTGCGTTGCCTTTAATTTCAGGCAATTCATCATTGGCATCTAACTGTAATTCTTTGCCGTTTAGCATCACTGTTTTGCCCTGCAATTCTTTAGAAGTTAAAGTATATTGTTCTGCATCGGAAGGAATGTGGATAGAAACGGAATCTTTATTGGTATTTATTACCAAAAGGGTAATGCCGCCTTTATGGTCTTTCAAATTGTGTGCAAATAAATACACACCGGGTTTCCCTTTGCCCGCATCATACACTTCTGTTCCCATCAGTTTTGACCATAATAAAGCTGCCCAATAATTGGGTTTTGGCAAATGTGTATCCTGGTCAATCAGGCTGTATTCACTTGCTGCAAGCGTGTTGTGCATGATGGCCTGAACTCCCTTTTGCGCCAGCGAACCTAACTGATACAAGTAGCGGAAACAATCTAAATAGGTTGCTGAAAAAGGATCGCCGCCTGCTGCCGCCTCTGCTGTTTCGGTGATCCATATCGGTTTGCCGGGCAAATATTTGTTTCTTAAACCGACATAGTAATCGGCTACTGTATCTGTTTTGCGCAGCCACGAACCTGCTAACGCATTTTCAGCTTTTATAGAAAAAGGGCCGTCTTGCATCATGCGCATGGAAGCAGCGCCGTAATAGTGATATGAAAAAACATCAAACACGGGTTTGGGGCTTGCCGACATCATGGCATCGGTAGTCAGCATGCTCATCCCTGCTGGTTTTTCTGTTTGATCAAAATTTAATTCCGGTATGCCTTCACCAATAGAGCCGGGGCCAACCGTGAGCATATTGGGAACTTCTTTTTTTGCCCAGGTATTGAAAACCGAAACGTCTTTTGCAAAATTTTCAGCGTTGTAATTTTTGTTCATTTCTCCACCTGCTGTTGGGATGGAAGGTTCATTGAAAAGCTCAGCTGCAGCAATTTCGCCTCCGAGGCTTTTAGTGTAGTCAGCTATTTTTTGCGCTTCTTTTGGTGTCCACACGCCATTGGCATCACGCACTCCATTAGATACAGCAAATGATGTAACCAATTTTGAATTGGTGGCTTTTACGAAATCCACTACGCCTTTCCATTCGTTTCTGGTTAACACATTTACAAAACCCTTTGGCGCTTTTGCTAATTTTGGTTCATCATTATCCTGAAAATAAATGGCATTGGCCCAGGTGCCGCTCACGCGAACATAAGCAGGGGCGAGCCCTTTGGCAAGATTCAGCAGTCTTTTGTCAGCGAGATTAATCGGTGCAAGTTGCCGGTACATCTGGCTGTTTTTTTGAGACACATCATAATTGGATGCAGCCGAAGAAGAAGGCAGGCTATCCATCAATTTGTACGGCTTCCAAAACTCTCCGCCTACCACTTCTACCATTTCCACATTGTAAGATTGGTAACGGTCGCTTACACTTCCAATATGTTTCATTTGCGACGGATTTATTTGAATAGCAGTGCTATCCGAATTAGTGGATGAAGAATTGCCGGAATTACAGGAAGCAATACTCAGTGCAATTGGGATGCTCATAAAAATCATTCTGATTTGTTTCATATAAGTGGTTATAAAGTGAATTTTTTAATTTCTTCTTACATGTTTTATTGAGGTTCAGAAGTTCATCATGAAAGCGCTTTTCTTTGATTTTCACATTCGTCACCTTGCTAACAAAGTTCTAAAATCACATTCGGGTATTAATATTATTTACAAATATCACGCCTGCAAATTTAGTAGTTACAAGATTTTAAAAATGATATAATGCCCGAGGCTGGTGTTGGCATCTGGCCAACAGATACCTGCACATTACACCTAACAAACTTTTTTAATTTTTTTTATTTTATAAAAAACACATTTTACTTCCGCATTGTTCTATGGAACAGTGATAGAATATTTATTTTTTATTTACCTGAAATGATTGTTGGCGAGGGCGGCAACAATGACGGAGAATGATCATAGTAGATGGGTCCGATTATTTAATTTTAATTTGCATTATTCCCTTTTTATATATTTTTACCTTTTACTTATTTTATGAAGCGTACTCCATTCGAAAAAAAACATCTGGCCTTAGGTGCTAAAATGGCTGAATTTGCTGGATATAACATGCCTATTAGTTATTCCGGCATTAATGATGAACATCACACTGTTAGAAATATTGCCGGCGTTTTTGATGTGAGCCACATGGGCGAATTTGTACTTTCTGGCGAAAAAGCGCTTGCCCTGATCCAAAAGATTACTTCAAATGATGCCTCAAAGCTTACAGAGGGAAAAGCTCAATATTCCTGTTTCCCCAATGAAGATGGAGGTATTATTGACGATATAATTATTTACTGCCTTCAGGAAAATAAAAAGTACATGATAGTAGTAAATGCTTCTAACATTGATAAAGACTGGAATTGGATTGCAAAGCATAATACAGATAATGTAGAAATAGAAAATGCTTCTGACAGCACTTGCCTGCTCGCAATTCAAGGGCCAGAGGCAACAAAAATTTTGCAATCTCTCACAGATGTAGATATTCTAAATCTTAAATATTACACATTTGCCAAAGGCACATTTGCAGGTGTGGATAATGTAATCATCAGTGCTACCGGCTATACAGGCTCTGGTGGTGTGGAAATCTACTTTGAAAACAAAAATGATGATGCCAATAAAATCTGGGACAGAATTTTTGAAGAAGGTGCGCCCAAGGGCCTCAAACCTATTGGCCTTGCTGCCCGTGATACGCTACGCCTCGAAATGGGTTACTGCCTTTACGGCAATGATATAGATGATACCACATCTCCATTAGAAGCAGGCTTGGGCTGGATTACCAAGCTCACCAAGCCTCCTTTTTGTGGTAAGGAGGCTATAGAAAAGAAGAAGGCCGAAGGGATTACCAGAAAACTTGTTGGTATTGAAATGACAGAAAAAGGCATTCCTCGCCACGGATATGAAATAGCCGATAAAGACGGCGCAAAAATAGGCCATATTACCAGCGGCACCCAATCACCTTCTCTCCAAAAAGCAATAGCAATAGGCTATGTAGATATGGCACACGCTAAAATTGACACCTCAGTTTTTATTAAAATACGGGACAAAATGGTGGCGGCTAAGATTGTGAAAATGCCGTTTGAATAGGTGGTTAGTAAAATTTAATAATCTCATTAAGAAAATGAAACAGGAGAAAAAACTCCCCCAACTGAATACCGTACTCTCCCCTGCCCTGCTCAGTCTGTACGACCTTAGCAGCAACGTAGTAGTAATTATAGATGTACTAAGGGCTACCTCTACTATTGCTACAGCACTGTACAATGGCGCTAAAGAAATAATACCTGTGGCCTCAGTAGCTGAATGTATCAAATTGGGCAAGCAACTGGATGTGATTACCGCCGGCGAAAGAGACGGCCAGGTGGCTGAAGGCCTCCAGTATGGCAACACGCCATTTCAATATGACGAAAATTTTATTAAAGGCAAAACACTTGTACTTACCACAACCAATGGTACCAAACTCTTACACATGGCACTTGCTGCCAATGCAGAGGAAATCGTAACAGGATCATTTTGCAATTTATCGGCAGTGAGCGATTATCTTATTCAACAAAATAAAAATGTAATACTTGCCTGTGCTGCCTGGAAAAATAAAGTGAATCTGGAAGATACCCTTCTTGCAGGCGCCATCATTGCTAATATTAAAAATAGCTTTAGCATTAATTGTGATGCATCTGCAATAGCAGAAACACTATATCAGCAAGCTCAAGACAATTTATATGAATTTATGAAAAATAAAAATGCCTCTCACTATCATCGCTTAATGGGTTTTGGCCTTGAAAAAGACCTTAGGTATTGCCTCACTATCAACAATGCCAATGTACTTTGTATTTATAAGAACGGACGGTTGGTAAATCCTGTAATACCGGGAAAATAACAATTCCTGCGGCCAAACAGCATAAAATATTCATAAATACAAGCCACAACCTGCTTTTCTTCCTAAATGATATGGTACTCCTTTTTTATTTCGTTATTTTTGCAGCGTTTTTTTTGAAATACCCTTGCTTCAAGCGCAATATTTTTTTAAATTTTTCCTTTGGCACTACCTTTTTTTATCAAATACATATATACTTCCGCAACGGATGAAGTAATCAGGCGCGGCAAAAAAATGTACTCGTCGGGAAATGTACAATTAGTTACAAACAATGATCTTGACAACCAAGTGGTGTTTCGCGTGCGCGACGACCATTACAATGCCTACTATAAGGTAACACTGCAACACTATGATGATGTAAGAAATATGACCGTACGATGCACCTGTGCTTATAACCTGGGCGAAATATGCCGGCATAGCGCAGCTGCACTGATGCAGATGCAAGATCTCGTAAATAAAAATTTACTTACCAAAAACGAACCTGTTTCCTTCGATCAAAAGTTTACAGAAGTACGGATGAAATTTATAGACCTGAAAATGATTCGCCATTTTGCAGGGATAGACAATTATGCCCATGCAGAAGAGCTACTCAGGAAAAAAAAATGTAGCATCATCTCTGCAGAAAACGAAACAGTGACTGCAGAATTAGAAACCGGAGAATCTTCTTTGCAAATTATTCTTAGAAAAAATGAAGAGCGGTTTTTTGACACGTCTTGCCAATGTGATGAACATAATTTTTCATTATGCCTTCACAAAACTGCATTATTTCTTCAGTTGCTTAATAATTTTGGGCCCTACTATTTTGATAGCCTGCGAAACTGGGACAAAGAAAAAAATAAATTGCTACAGTCTTATGGCTATTCACTCGACGATGATCTGACCGATAAATTTGAATTTGTATATAAAGAAAACAAACCTTATTTAAAAATATTAAATACTTCAATAAAAAAAATCTCTGCTGAAGCGGCCCCCATTCCACATCATACGGTAGCTACCGAAATAGAAGAGCAGCCTTCTTCTTCGTCATTTTCCCGAACCAGAAAATCTTTTGGAATTGTTTTCAACTTTAATGAACCGGCATATCCTTTTTTTACAATAGACCTTATTCAGGGCGCGATAAATGAAGAGGGAAAATTTATAGATAAAATTGAAAAAGCAGATCTTACCAAATACTTTAACCCTGATGGGCTGAGTGAAAATAATAAATCATTGCTGCAATTGGTAAGGAAAGTTCAGCAGAATGAAATCAATAAATACCTAAATAGAAATTCGCCCTTTAGCGGCTTCTGGGAAAATATTGTACATACCGAAAATGAAAAATACCCCGAAGAAACAAAATTACTCATCGCCGAATTTTTATATCCCAGGCTTAAAAGAATATTTACCGAGGCAGATTCCGTTCCTGTTTTCGCGCTCTTTAAAGGTAAAAAATTTACTACCGCCAATCTCACTGCAATTAATATCAGCAATCATTTTCCTCCATTGGAGTTTGAAATAAGCAAGGTAGATGATGTGGTATTGTTCAACGGTTTCACCAAAATCAATAGCCAAAAGATTTTTTTATACGATAATGAACAAGAAAGTAATTTAATATTTCTTCATGAAGATATTTTGTACCTATGGCAATTTGCAGAGCAAGGCCTAATAGCTACAAAATTCCGTAATCCACTACAGGTACCAGCAGGCAACTGGCCCACATTTTTGAACGATGTAGTGATGCCTCTTACCAGAGACTATTCAGTAAATTTTGATAAATCGCTCATTAAAGAAATAAAAGAAGGTGACCCAGAAGTAAGTTTAAAACTTTTAGAAAAAGGAGATTATCTGGTTTTTCAGCCAACTTTTTCCTACAAGGGCTATAGCGTAAAAGATCAGGATAAAGAAACACTCGTAGTACCAGACAAAGACAAAGTGCTGTTGGTAAAAAGAAATAAGATTGCTGAAGAAGAATTTTTGAAAAAATTAGAAAGCCTTCATTCGCAATTTATTCATCGTAATGATCACCTTGTGTTGCGAGGGGCGGATGTTTTAAAGAATAATTGGTTCTTTCTTTTTGTGGATGCCATGAAAGAGATGAAAGTGCCTGTCTATGGTTTTGAGACATTGAAAAATTTCCGTTTTAATACTGCACGGCCAACTACAAAAATTCATGTGAGCAATCATGTGGACTGGTTTGATGCCAATGTAGAGTTGGTTTTTGACAACCAGAAAATAGGTATAAAAGAAATTCAAAAAGCGCTTGCTGCCAGACAGAGCTTTGTTCAGCTTGATGATGGCACATTAGGCATCTTGCCCGACGAGTGGATAAAAAAATACGCCCTGCTCTTTAAGGTAGGTGAAGGAAAAAATAACCGCCTTCGCCTTTCAAAATTCCATTTATCAGTAATTGATGAATTGTATGAGCACCGTGATGAAGAAGAAATCTCTTTTGACCTGGACGAAAAATTTGAAAAACTCAGAAATTTTAAATCCATACCCGAAACAGCAGTACCCGAAGGTCTTGCAGGCACGCTCAGGCCTTACCAGGTTTCAGGATTTCAATGGCTTCATTACCTCAATGAAGTAGGGTGGGGCGGCATACTTGCAGATGATATGGGCTTGGGTAAAACTGTGCAGGCACTAAGTATGTTTAATTATGTAATGCAGGAAACGAATACTTTATCTGCCCTTGTGGTATGCCCTACTACCCTTATTTATAATTGGGAAAATGAGATCAAAAAATTTACACCATCACTCACCTTTGCCATACATCATGGAAATACCAGAGCGCGAGTGCCTTCGGAGCTGGAAGGAAAGAATGTAATCATTACCACCTACGGTACTCTCCGAAGCGATATTCAAATGCTGATGAAAATTCATTTTGATTACGCCGTGCTGGACGAATCTCAAGCTATAAAAAACCCCTTCTCCAAAGTAACCCGTGCAGCAGGATTACTCAATGCCAAAAATAAGGTTTGCATGAGTGGTACACCTTTGCAAAACAATACTTTTGACATCTATGCACAAATGAATTTCTTAAACCCCGGGTTGCTGGGTTCAGTGGAGTTTTTCAGAAATGAATTTTCTGTACCTATAGATAAGCTGGGTGAGCAGGAACAAAAAAGCCATCTTAGAAAATTATTGTTCCCCTTCATCCTGCGCCGCACTAAGGAGCAGGTAGCTAAAGATCTTCCTGAAAAAACAGAAACCATTCTTTATTGTGAAATGGAAGAAAAACAGCGGGCTATTTACGAATCTTACCGCCATGCTTACCGAAGTAAAATTCTGGGCCTGATAGATGATCAAGGCGTTGGCAAATCTCAGTTAACCATCCTACAGGGGTTAATGAAACTGCGGCAGATATGCGACAGCCCTGCCATTCTTAATGAGGATGAAAAATATCCGAATGAATCTATAAAGCTGGATGAATTGGTACGAGAAATTACTGAAAATATAGGGGAACACAAAGCCCTTGTTTTTTCTCAATTTCTCGGTATGCTGGCACTGATAAAAGAAAAATTGAAAGAAAATAATATTGATTTCGAATATTTTGACGGCAGCACCTTGCCGGCAGATAGAGAAAAAGCCATTAAAAATTTTCAGAACAATGAAAACTGCCGGGTGTTCCTTATTTCGCTGAAGGCAGGTGGCGTAGGGCTTAACCTTACAGCCGCAGACTATGTGTATATTGTAGATCCGTGGTGGAATCCTGCTGTAGAGCAGCAGGCTATAGACCGTACTCACCGTATTGGCCAGACAAAAAATATTTTTGCATACAGAATGATTTGCAAGGATACTATCGAAGATAAAATAATGCAACTTCAGGATCGTAAGCGCATACTTGCCAAAGAATTGATAGCAGATGACCAATCATTTGTAAAAGGCCTCACCAAGGAAGATGTAGAGTACCTTTTTAATTAAATCTTCTTTTAAGAAGTGATAAAGTTCTTAAGCCGCTGAAAATCTTTCTTGTTGTTATTTTCAAACAGCGCTACAAAATTCTTAATAAAGCCTGTGATCATTACTGAAATAAGCGTTTTCTTTTGGTAAACTTGATTTTTCATATTCCTGATTTTTGGTAATTATTAGATTTGTTAAAATAAAAAAAAATTTTTTAACCCTACAATCGCATTTCTGCCCCTTTATTTTACCCGTATTTTCCACATTTTGTGGATAACTACAGCTTTAAATATGTTGTTGATGCCTCCTGTCCCTACTTTTAAGGTAATATTTGCAATCATAATATTGGGGATGCTGTACCAGTTTTGTTTTAAAACTGATTAGAAAAGCAATAATTTTTTTAGATAAAAATGCTGAAGGTTTTACCATTTTCATTGAATTATGCTTGTAAAACGGCATATAGGTAAAAAATATTGTATGCATCACTGCAGAGGCGATCCAGCAAAAAAAGTGGCGTAATGGACATTTATGGAGCTTTTTTTTAGACATTTCTTCCAAGTGGACAAAAGTGGATGTGTTTATTTTTCTTCTTTCTGCCTCTATTAGCGCAAGCGTCCGCTTGTGCTAAAGAAAACACAACCTTGCGCCAAATGGGGGGCAAGAAATATGAAATTTAAATCCTTCAAATGCAACATCCATCATAAATTTACATACCAATTTATTCTTTACCGGACAGTAATAGTTGCAAACTCAGGACAGCAGCATTTTTATGATTTATATTCTAAAACTAAGGATAGCTGGGGAAAAAACTGGTATTACTGCTAACACTGCACCAGCACAGGCAGTAATCAATCAAAGAAATGCAGAAGCTGAGAAAGAAATAAAAAGACTTAATAATGAAATGAAGTTTGGACCAAAATACTAAGTGATGATACAAAAAATAATTACTTCTTTACTTGCATCAGGGTTACTATTGTCTTATCCGATATATGTGGCATATAGAAAGGAAAACGGCGGGATATTTTTGGCATTGGTAATAATAGCGATTAGCATTGTAAATATTATTGCCACATCATGGCTTACATTTAATAATTATGCTAACAAGCGAAGCTTAAATATTAATGCAGGAGTTTTTTTCGTGGTTTTGTCTTTATGTATTGCAGTATGTTTAATCTGGAATTTTACAAAAGGAATGGATTGGCAATATTATTTAAGCCTGTTAGTAAATATTGCATGTGCTATTTTATTACTTTTTCAATTACAAAAAAATTTTTCTGGTAATTAATGCTAAATGAAATAACAATACAAAGCCGCATTACTAGACTGTGGCTTTGTTGTTTACTTAGCGAAAGCCTTCTTAGCACCAGACTGGCGCAGGTCTGGTAGCAAGGGGATGAAGCCTTTGCTAGACCTGTGCATGAGGGTTACTATTTTCGCTTAACAATATCTATCTTGGCTCAAGAATGAGGCGAAACAAAGGCCACAAATTGCGACCTGCAATTTTTAAGAATTATATTTACGAAACCAAAGTAATTACAATGGCAAAGAAGGAATTGCAGGTATTAGTAGCAGAACAAAAAATACTAAATAAAATTTACGCAGTCCGGGGCGAAAGAGTAATGTTAGACCAGGACCTTGCAGGGATGTACGGCGTAGAAACAAAACAATTGAAAAGGCAGGTAAAGCGTAATATAGACAGGTTCCCTAAAGATTTTATGTTTGAACTTACGATGAAAGAATTTGAAAACTTGAGGAGCCAGATTGGCGCCTCAAGTTGGGGAGGTACAAGATATAAGCCAATGGCTTTTACCGAGCAAGGCGTAGCCATGTTGTCCAGTGTTTTAAGCAGTAAAACGGCAATAGAAGTAAACATCAGGATTATAAGAGTGTTTACAAAAATGAGAGAATTTGCACTTACCCACAAAGAAATATTGTTACAGCTTGCCAGGTTAGAAAAAGAAGTAAAAGGCAACAGCAAAGACATTCAAAATATTTTTACTGTACTCAAAGAGTTGATAGAAAAAAACAGCAAACCACTGCCGAGAAACAAAATCGGTTTTAAGAATTACGATTAATAAAGCGTATAAACCCCGTCTATCCGTAGAATAATCTAAAGAATTGCTGATTGCTGTCAGACTGGCGCAGGTCTGGTAGCAAGGGGCTGAAGCGTTTGCTAGACCTGTGCATGAACGTTACTATTTTCGTTTACCCCCGTCTATTCGTAGAATGATTTAAAGAATTGCAAATTACTGTCCTGAGTTTGCAAACTCAGAACAGCCCCCATTTTGGCGCGAGGTTGCAGTTTTGGATGTTAGCGCAAGCGTCCGCTTGTGCCGGTAAAATAGAAAGTAACGAGAGATATGCCCAACAAGTTCATTGCAATAAAATAAGTTTTAGGTTTAAAATATAACAAGAACATATATTTGAAAAAAAAGTATAGGAGCAAGCGGACGCTTTAGCCAATGTGAGGTGCAAGGGCTGATCGAATTGAATTTTAGTTAGTAGGATAATAGCACAAGCGGACGCTTGCGCAAACGAAAACACAATCTCATATCAGAGTTAAGCCTCCATTGGGAGGCAAACATTATAAAATCTTGCTACAAATCCTACTTCATTTTTCCATTTAAATTAAATTAAGGAAATTTACAAGATTACATATCATCTAAACTATATTTCAATGAAAAAATACCCATTTACCTCCGTTCTTATTTTATTCATTGCCGGTATTACCTTTTTAGCATCGTGTAGCACTACTAACAAGGTAAAAACAGCTCAAAAAGCAACTGCAATTATTTCAGGAACAGAAAAAGATACCTCCGTTAGTGGCTCTGTAAACTTTGTACAGGCTTATGGAAAAGTAAAAATGATACTGAACCTTTATATTCCTTCCAAAGCAAACCAAAGCGTGGCTGTGCATCTGCACGAAATGGGCGCTTGCGGCAATATGGGCAAAGATGCGCATGGCCACTGGAATCCCACTAACCAATCTCATGGCAAATGGGGGACTGGTAGTTTTCATCTGGGCGATATAGGCAATGTGGCGCTTGATGCACAGGGGCATGGCACAATGGAATTAGTTACCAGTTTATGGACAATCGGAGGAAAGGCTAACAATAATATTTTGGGGAAATCTGTAATCGTTCATTCAGGAGTAGATGATTATGTATCGCAGCCTGCAGGTAATGCTGGATCCAGAATTGGCTGTGGCGTAATTCAATAAATATTGATTAAGAAGTAAAATGGCTGATATTAGACCCGAATATCTTCACGGCAATAGCCAGTAATATCACCCCAAAAAATTTTCGTACTACAATGAGCCCATTGGGGCCTAATGCCTTTTCGATCCACTTAAGAGATTTTAAGATAACATATATTACCACACAATTAATCAAAATACCAATCAGGATATTGATATCGTGAAAGTTTGCCTTGAGCGACATTACGGTAGTGAGCGTTCCCGACCCGGCAATTAAGGGAAAAGCTATAGGCACCACGCTGCCACTTTTTGGATCATTCTCTTGTTTAAAAAAATCTACACCCAATACCATTTCTAATCCGATAATAAAGATTACAATACTTCCGGCTACCGCGAAGGAATGTACATCGAGCCCCAGAATGCTAAGAAATGGCTGACCCACAAACAAAAACAATATCATAAAAGCCCCCGATGCCACCGTAGCAAGCATGGTTTTTATTTGCCCGCCCATTTTATCTTTTAGCGCTATCAGTACAGGGATAGAGCCTAAAATATCAATGACTGCGAACAATGTAAATGTAGTAGTGAATAATTCTGACCGGGAGAAATTTACAAAATCAGGCATTACTTTTTTTTGCAAATGTAAGTGCAATTAAAATACGCTTACCTCTGTAACACATTTCAATAAAAATGGGGCATCCGATCGGATGCCCCATTTTTATTGATTAGAAAAGTTGAAATTATAATTTTGTAACAGTAAACATGCCTTGAGTTCCCTTAGCAAAATTTACATTGATCTTGTAATTTCCGTTGGCTGAAGGCCCAGGTATGTTTTGGCCAAAATCATATCCAAATGCACCTCCATTGGCAAGGCCTGCTACAGATTTGTCTGCAACTGCATATTTATGCCCCCAATCACCATTTAAAGGAAGCAACAGGTATTCATTACCGCCAACTAAAGAAATTGTTAATGAAAATTCAGATGAATTAAGCCTGCTAAATTGTTGAGATGGAGTGGGCACTGGATTACTCCATCCTCCCGGAGTTGCACTACCAACTATATACAGATTGGTAGGCAAATTGCCTGTCCATGCTGTTACAGTATATTTTCCTGTTTGAAAATCAAGAACAATTTTATACCATCCTGATGCATTAGGTGATTTGAAATTATCATTTAGATCATAATCAAAAGCCCCGCCTGCATCTACGCCGGGTAAAGCCTTGTTGGCAATAGAATATTTATGATCCCAGCTTCCATTGGTAGGAAGCACCAAGTATTCGCCGGAATTTAAATAAAAAATTCCTGCAAAGGTAGTTTCATCTAATCTGGTAAATACTTGCGAAGGATCAGGTACCGGATTATTCCATCCACCTATGGTAGCGCCGCCCACAAGGTATAAATTGTCTGTTGGGGGCAATTTTACTTTTGGTGGCACTTTATAGGGCGACATTTTAATGGTTACGATATTAGAATATTGCTGATCATTGTTGTTTGCATAAGAAGCAACTACTCTTACATCTACGTTATAAGGAGTATTAAACTGAAATCCATAATCCAACAGTACACTGTTTAGATATTTGGCAGTAAACGCATATTGCAGTGTATCATTTACGATGATAGTATGCGCTTTTGAAAGCTGCCTTCCAGCAGAGTCTATTTGAATTACATACTTTACACCATTAGGGTTTTTGGTCGGATATTTAGGATCAGTCCAATTAATGGTAAGTGCCACACTATTTGAGTCTGCCGGTGCAGGCGCAATAGTAGCGCTGGATGACTTTAATTGTAGAGGCGATCCATTTCCATAATATGGAAGATCGGCTACTTTTTTACAGGCGGCAAAAGCAAGCACTACCGTAAGCAACAGCCCTAATTTTGATAAATATTTCATGTGCATAATTTTATTGTTTTTTATTTTTCTCAACTTGTCCTGCTCAATGCTTAGACGGAATGCCTTCTATTCTATTCAGCTTCTGTTATTTTAAAGTGTTCCCTCTTGGCATTTCATACGAATTGATTAATAAATATTTTTACGGTTTATTAAAGTTTAGTCACTGTGAATTTTCCTTTTACAAAATCAACCGATATTTTATAATTTCCTGAAGCTGCTGGCGCCAAAATATCTTCGCCTCCCACTTGAAAATCACCTCCGTTTACCAATGCGGGATCGTTCTTTGTTTTTATACTATACTTATAATCCCAACTGTTCCATACCGGCAAAAAAGTGTATGATTTACCACCAAGTAAAGGAACGGTGATTTCAAAAACTGCCACTGAAACTCTTGTAAATTTCTGTGAAGGTGGTGGCGCGTTAGTCCAACCGCTGGGAAGTGCATCTCCGGTTATGTATAATTCGCCTGAAGCAGGCAATGGCACCACTACATCAAGATAGTTGGTAGCACTAAAATTGATTGAATTAGAATAAATCACAGCACTGTTCATCCCCAGGCTTGATTTTATTCTCACCTGCATATTATGTTTTTGATCAAAGTTAAGGCTCATTTTCCCCATCACAGCATTCACTTGGCCTACTGTCATGGTGTAAGAGAGGTCCTTTGAGATTGAAACCTCCTGTAAGCCCGGGCTGGTAAAGTTTGCGCCTACTGTATCAAATTGTAACGTGTAATTCACATTCTGGCTGCTCACCCCGGTACTAAAGTTGTAATTAGGGTTGGTCCAGTTAAAAGTAATTATGTTATTATTTTTTGCGGCAATAGCCAGTGGAATATTTCCTGTAGGAGTAGCAGACAATACAGGTGGTGTGCCGCCCTGATAAAAGTCCTTGTTTTCATCCTTCTTACAAGAAGAAAATGCCAAGACCAGCAACACTCCAATAAGAGATTTAATAATATTTTTCATCTTCATTATTTTTAGTTTTGAATTCCTTTATGAATTTTTAGAATTTAATACCCGGTATTTTGTTTCAAATAAGGATTAGCACTCAAATCTTTAGAGGGCAAAGGATAAAGATTGCGGTAAGAAGAAACTGCAGTTCCGGATTTTACACCTCCTTTCCATGGCCAAATATAGCTTGAAGTAGTAAAGCGACCGTAACGAATTAGATCTGTACGGCGGTACCCTTCCCAATATAACTCTCTTCCGCGCTCATCAAGAATATAGTTCAGATCAAAAGAAGTAATATCTCCTGAAGTATTCTCGTATGCCCGCTCTCTTATTTTATTTAAATATCCTAGAGCTGTTGCATTGTCGCCACCTGTACCTCCACGAAGCAAGGATTCCGCATAGATTAAATACATTTCCGGAAGCCTGAATATAGGCATATCAATATCGGAAAAATCAAGGCTGGACCCATTAGCCCCTGTACGTGTCTTATTTGAATATTTAGTAATTGCCAGACCATCTGTAAATGTGGATTGATTGCTGATATCTACATTTTGACCATTGGTGTAAAATTCTCCACGTTTATCCGGATTGGTTGAATAGCTTGGAAAAAGGTCTGCAAAACTTTTAGTGGTTCTTAATCCACCCCAGCCACCACCGGCGCCATAATCATTGGCATTCATACTTCCACCAATAGAAGCGTGATTCAGGAATGTAGTACCTCCATAGTTCTGAGTTCTAAGGCCATCATAATTAATGGTAAGGATAAACTCATTCGCATTTTTCCAGTTATCGGCCAGCATAAGCCAATTGTAATGATCTACCAGTGTATAGCCGGCTGCTATTACTTTTTTAGCATAGGTAATAGCATCAGTGTACCTTGGTGTGCCGGTATATACTTCTGCATTCAAATACATTCTTGCCAGCAATGCCCAATCTGCAGCCTGATCAGCGCGGCCGTAATCATTTGTTTTGGGTGCAGCCAATTGTCCGTCAATCGCCTTTAGCTCAGACTCAATATATTTAAAAAGATCGGCCCTTTGTATTTGTTTTGGAATAGTGCCTATTTCTATTGAATCAGTTGCAAAAGGCGGATTGCCATATAAATCCATTAATACCCAATATTGATAAGCACGAAGAAATCTGGCTTCTGCCTTATACCTACGGATTTTATCAGCATCTGCACCTCCAATACCATGCCCGCTAAGTACACCATCAGCGCACTGGCGAATAAAATCATTGGCCAGCGTAATCTGATACATACTCCGATAGTACAATCCGGTCAAAAACTGATTTCCGGATGACCAATTCATATTGTGAAAATCTTGTATCCCTGCATCTCCCCAAGCTACTACAGCTTCGTCTGTTGAAAGCTCTTGAGCCTTCCAAAACAATCTGAAGAAATCGGACGTTCCCGCATCTATACCTTGTATATCTCCGCTGCCAGCGCCGTTATTGCCTGTAAGAGCAAAGCTGCCATATACTTTTGCAAAAGCCAGCTTATACCCATCAGCAGTGCTATATACCTGCCCTGATGTTTGGGAATTTGTAGGTGGCCGGTTCAGATCTTTATTACAACTATTCAGTACAAGCAGCGAAATTGCTGCCAGGCCAGTTAGAAATAGAATTCGTTTTTTCATTATGATCAATTTACTGTTTTTTTAGAAAGTTAGATTTAACCCGAGGCTATAAACTCTTGGCCTTGGATAGAAATTATTATCCACACCTGATTGAATTTCAGGATCCAGGCCTATATAATTAGTTATAGTAAACACATTTTGAATATTACCATTCAGGGTAAGCGATGCCTTATCCCTCAGGATTTTTCCTACCCTGTAACTAATATAAGCATTATCCATTTTTAAAAAAGAAGCATTTTGAATGTAGTAGTCGGATAAGAATGTTTTATCGCTCTTACCACTTAATAAATTGTAGGCTATCCCATTTCCTATCCAGTTAAGTGGGCTCAAAATACTATTGTAGGTAGATGTGCTTGAGATATTATTATTGTACATATAATTACCAATGCTGGCCCTCATTACAAAACCAATATTTAATTTGTTATCAAAGTTAAAGTTGGTTGTAGCCCCAAGCAGGTAATCCGGGTTAGCACTCTTGTACTGATACAAATCCTTTTCATTAATTATTCCATCTCTGTTTAAGTCTTCAAAAAGTCCGTCTATCGGCAATCCGCCTTTATCATATACTTGCTTATATACATAGAAGCTTGCCTGCGGGTAATTTACAGAATTGATCAGGATAGTGTTGCCTGTACCACCGGAAATTCCCTGATAAACATTTCCTGGGAAATCCGGATTGTTAACGGTAGATAATTTCAGGATTTTTGTTTCATTGTAGGTAGCATTAAAACCGATATCCCATACCAGGTGTGAATTTTTAATTGGCTGAAGATTGATACTAAACTCTATTCCTTTGTTCTCCATAGAGCCTACGTTGGCAACAATCTGATTGCTAAAATTACTTCCTGCGGGCTGCGCAATATTATTTAAAAGGTCGGTTGTCTTTTTATAATATACATCTATGCTTCCTGTAATGCGGCCCTTTGCAAAGCCATAGTCCAATCCTAAATTACTTGTTGCTGTTTTTTCCCAGGTACGTTGAGGATAGTAGCCACTTGGCGCATATAAATGATAAAACGAATCCAGTCCCAATTGGTACTGAGAGGTATTACTACTTAAATTATAGAAAGAGTTGTAATCATAGTATCCAATTCCACTTTGCTGACCAGTAAGTCCATATCCCACTCTTAGCTTCAGGTCAGAAACTGTATTTGAATTTTCAAGAAATTTTTCATTTTTAATATTCCATGCAAATGCTCCGGAAGGAAACACACCCCATCTCTGATCTTTTGCAAATTTAGAAGATCCGTCAGTCCTGATTGTTCCGGTAAGAATATACTTGCCCATCAGGTTAAGGTTGGCGCGCCCATAATATGATATAAGCGTGTAACGTGGATAATCTATTGCAAATGTTGGCTTAGAATTGGGTGCCATTGAATCATTAGCATAATAATCTGCATAATTATGAACAGTCGTTTTAAAATCCTGATAAGCATACCCTGCCACCAAATCTAACTTAGAAGTAACTGCAATGGATTTAGTGTAGGTAAGATATGTTTCTAACAATTTATCATTTCTCTCCTGACTGTACTTATTGTTTACCCCACCATATTTTCCATCAGGGCTACGTTTGTAGTTGCTGGCAGCACTGTCATTGATAAATACAGTGCCATTACTTCGTGCTATATCATACCCTAAATTCACAAATGCATGCAGGTCTGGTAAAAAATGAACCTTATAATCAATTAAGGCATTACCAATACTTCTTTTTACCTGGCCTCTATCCACTTTTGACAAGAGTAACCCAAGCGGATTTTTTGGCCCTAAAGCTCTAAGGCCCGTGCTTGATGCGGGGTCTGTCCATTCCCAGAAACCATTATACCTGCTATTGCCTGAGTACACCGGTTTGGTAGGATCAAAATATACAGCGGCGCCTATAGCATCCTGATTAGCAAATCTGGTATCTGCTATAGATCCTTTAATATTGAAATCAATTTTCAAATGGTTATCTAACAGTGATGGTGATACGTTTATTCCGCCAGAGTACCTCTGAAGAGATCCTGTTTTCAAAATTCCTTCCTGATTCAAATATCCGGCTGATATGCGATAAGGTACATTTTTAAAACCGCCGCTAACGCTTAAATTATTATCTGTAGAAAGAGCCGTTTGATAAATTAATTTTTGCCAATCTGTATTTGCATTGCCTAACAAATTGATAAACTTGGGGTCACCATTAGCATACACAATACTTCTCACTTTATCTGCACTCAGCACATCTGCCCTGCGGCTAATATCAGATACCGAAAAAGTAGTGTTGAAGTTGAATACTGGTTTTGAATTAGCCCTACCCTTTTTGGTGGTAATGATGATAACGCCATTGCTCGCACGAGAGCCATAAATAGCGGTAGCAGAAGCATCTTTTAATATGCTGAAAGACTCTATATCGTTTGGATTGATCATGTTCAATGGGCTGTATGTACCCGGGATGCTACTATTGCTCAGCGGCACTCCATCTAATACTATCAACGGATCATTACTGGCGCTTAGTGACGCACCACCTCTGATTCTGATAGTGCTACCCGCACCCGGCGCGCCACCATTAGAAACGATTTGCACACCTGCTACTTTGCCTGAAATTAACTGCTCGGGCGAGGTTATTTGCCCCGACTGAAAGTCTTTTGCACTCACCTGTGTGATTGAACCCGAGAGGTCTTTCTTCTTCGTAGAGCCGTAGCCTATCACTACTACTTCACTCAGTTTTTGGGTAGCTTGCTGGAGAGATACCTCTATAAAGCTACGCCCCCCTACGGGAACCGACAGTGTGGTATAATTAACAGATGTAAATACCAAGGTACCATTTGCAGGTACTGCGATAGAAAAATTTCCATCCGCATTAGTTTGGGTAGCTACTGCACTTCCTTTTACAGATACAGTAATGGCCTGAATGCCATATCCGCCGGTAGCATCGGTTACGTGGCCTGTTACCTGATTTTGCGCATTTGCGGCAAAAGCAGAGACCATAAACAATACCAAAGCGTACCACCGCATTGATAAACGTGTAATACTTTTTCTCATAAACCAAATTGATTTTAATAGATTGTATTTGTTATAAATCGAAAAGCCAAAAAATTTAATATGTATTTTTTACACAAAAAAAAGCAATGTGTATTCTTTACACAAAATAAGAGAATTAATTGAATACAAGATAAAAAGTTAAAAAAAAATTCTAATACTGTTTTACCTGACCTTCATAAATTAATCTCAGCCGCCACCTTCATCATTCTAAGGACAATCATTTTAATACTTTTGCTGCCTCTTTACAAAATCATTGATAATTATCAATTTGCACCAATTGCCTCTTTGTGATCTTTCCAACACACAATATTCCAAATCTAAATCGAACGCTCCTTTTAAAATGTTGCTTCTCCTCTAAAGGTACTCTACGTTATATTCCTACAAAATCATCCTCAAAAATCTATTCCTGGCCACTTTTTTTTCTTCTTTTCATATTTTTCGAAGTTGAACTTATACAACTTTCCGGGCCGGTGAGGCACATTTTGCTCATCTTCGCCTACATCTACCAGAAAATCCATAGCAAAGAATTTTTTTCTAAAATTCCGTCGGTCCAGTTTTTTATTTAAAATCGCTTCATATAGATTTTGCAACTCCCGCAATGAAAATTTATTGGGCAGCAAATTAAATCCTAAAGGGTGCTCCTGCACTCGTTTCTGCAACCATTTATAACATGAATTAAAAATGACCTGGTGGTCAAATGCCATGTCACAAATTGAGTTGGCATCATGCCAATGCAGCTCATTGTCCAAAATTCTCAACCGGTGATTCTGAATATTGATCAGTGAGCAATAAGCCACGGTCACTACACGCCCTGCGGGGTGCCTTCCAGTTTCACCAAAGGTGTGCACCTGTTCAAGAAAAATATCCTTTAACCCGGTTCGCTGTTTTAAAATACGGTATGCTGCTGAATCAAGGTCTTCTTCTGGTTTTACTAAGTCGCCCAGTAAGCTCCACATTCCTATAAATTTTTTTACATCAGATCGGATAAGCAGCACCTTTAATTTATTCTCATCAAACCCAAATATTACACAATCTACTGATAGCGCAATCCGGTTAATGCTTTGCACTTCTGTTTGAAGCCCCTTCAGTGTTTTTATACTTGGTTGTTTTATTTGAGGCATTCTGTTATTGCAGTTAATATTTAAAAATTATTGCGCCTTTAATATTTTAATGCTTTGAGATTGTCCGCCGCTCATAAGTGTGAGGATATAAGTTCCCTTTGCTAAAGAAGCGCCTTCATTCACATTTATAATATTTTTACCTGCACTAATCGTTAATTCATGTTTTACCAGCCGTTTGCCTGCCATATCTGTGATTATTAACGTTCCAGTGTTTTGTACAGGTGAGTTAATAGTTACTTTCAGATCTCCAAAATAAGGATTGGGGGTTACTGAAATAGCCCAGTTAGAAGGCTCCCTCCTTATATTAATAATATTACTAAATGAAAACTGGCCATCCTTGTCGGTCATTTTTAATCTATAGTATTGTACTGCAAGTGATGTGTTTGCATTTTCATCATTGAAGGAATAGGTAGTCTTATTTTGAGCCGTTACCTTTCCTATGGAAGTAAATGAAACACCATCATCGCTTCTTTCTACCTCATAATAGTTAAGATTTTTTTCAGTAGCTACAGTCCATGTTAAGGAATTAATATTACCAATTTTTACCCCTGAAAAATTGATCAGGGTAACAGGAAGTACCACCTGCACATTTGTATATACATGGTACTCGCCCGGCTGTAGGTTAAAGAATTGAGATGTTCCGGTAGCAGTAATGGTTCCTCCATTTAAATAATCGTACCAGGTACCGGCTACAGGAAATGTAACTGATCCTGATTGTGCCGCTACATCAAAATTGCCCATTACAACCAGCTTATTGGCGGTAGAACTTAAAATAATATATTTAAAATTTCCACCCAGGCTTTGGTAGGATGAATTAGAAGTAAATTCATCTTTGAATTGATCGCCCTTTCTCAATCCATTAAGAGCACTATATACATTATAGAGCTTCTTGCGATTAGGTTGCTGGAAATAATCCCACCTTATTGGTTTAGAATCTGTGCGGCAAGCATCACTAATGGTTCCATTGCTACAATAATTTAAACTATAGTCGTACCCAAGCTCTCCAAACTGCCAAAGCATTTTAGGGCCGGGTTGAGTAAGAAAAAATGCAGTTACCAGCTCTTGTCTTTTAAGGGCAGTGGCGGTATCTTTTATATTATAGCCTGGTACAGAATTTCCAAAATTTATATTTTTATACATCAATCTTTCTTCGTCATGGCTTTCCATATAAGTAACGAGGTAAGGATTGTTCCAACCTCGCTGGCTGGCTAATCCATAACTGAAATCTGATCCGGAATTATACCCCATACTGGCCTGGTTGTAATTATAATTCATGTTTCCCCAAGGTTGCATTCCATAATTTGCCAATACTGTTTCCTCAGAATTATCTGCAAAATGCTCAAGAATACAATAGCTGGAAGGAGATTTTAATTGTAGTGTATCATAATATCTTTTCCAGATATCCACTCTGCTTTGATCATAATTGCCCCATGCGGATACATTACAATTTGCACCATTATTATCGCAGGTCTGTGTTTGGGTAAATCCTTTTGAAAGATCAAAACGGAATCCATCTATTTTATAATTGGTAAGCCAGTGATCCAAAATACGGCTAACATAATACCGTGTTTGAAGGCTTTCGTGATTCATATCATACCCTACATTATAAGCATGCTTAGCTACAGGATTAAACCATGGGTTGTCTGGTGCCGGACGATTATTAGCTGCATCCCAGTAAAGCTGTACCAGTGGCGACATGCCAAAGGAATGATTAAGCGCTATATCCATTATTACCGCTATCCCATTTTTATGACAACTGTCAATAAATTCCTTTAATGTATTTGCCGGCCCATAATATTTATCTGGGGCGAAATAAAAATCAGGATTATATCCCCAGCTTAAGTTCCCTTCAAATTCATTAAATGGCATGATCTCTATTGCATTTATTCCAAGGTTTTTAAGATAGTTTAGGGTATCTCTTAGTGTATTCCAATTATGATTTGCTACAAAATCACGTACCAGTAATTCGTAAATAATCAGGTTTCTTTTATCTGGACGGCTAAAATTGGGTACTTTCCAATTATAGGGCACAGCAGCCGTTTGCAATTCACTCACCACACCAGAAGTGCCCACAGGAAAAGTTTTTAACCCGGGATAAGTTGCAGCCGAAATATATTGATCATTGTAGGGGTCAAGAATCTTTTCTGCATAAGGGTCTGCAATTTTAAGCGTACCATTTACCAGATATTGAAAACTATATTCAAACCCGGGCGTAAGCCCTGTAAGGGTAATCCACCAATAATTTCCATCAGGAGTTTTGTTCATTTGGTATCCGGATTGCTCTATCCAGTTGCTTCCGGGCAGGTCGCCTATCACTCCAATTCTTCCTTTATTGGGTGCATAAAGTACAAGTGTAGCAGTTGTTGAATTTATATAATTAATACCATCGCGTACACCGGCAGGTAAGGGTGCTACATTTACTCCGCCATTTACAAAGAAGTTCAATGTATCTCTGGATACATTGGTACCATCATTGGCCTCGGCCACTATTTGTTGATTACCACTATTGATCAAAACCGGAGCATCAGTAATAGAGGTGGCTGCAGAAACCGTCTTGGTTACTACTCCATTCAAGTACAACGTAAGGGTGGCAGCGTTATTACTGGCAGCAGTTACAGAAATAGCATCGCCTACATTTTTGGATATCGGCTCTGGCACAGGTTTATAGTTAGACTCAAAAAATGGATCTGTAATTCGAACAGCTACCGTGCTTGTATAAATGGGTATATACATATCCGATCCATCAGAGTTGGTTTGCTTCAGGCTTCCTGAACCACTGCGAAACAGAATGGCTATTTTTTGAATTGTTTCTGCCGGGTTTATTATTCCAAACCAGGAGCGTAGCCCACCGCTAATGGTAAAAGACCATTTATTACTACCCAAAGGCTGGGCTCTGTAGGTAGGGTCGGTGCTACCCCATGTTGTTTTTACATACTTCCAATCAGACGGGCCCGTACTCAAGCTGGTGATAACACCTATATGAACATACACGTCTGTTGGATTATATCCATTTAATCCTTTATTTCCACGTGCTCCATCCACGGTGATCACAAAAGAGCTTGTCACTTCTGTAGCGAAAGAAGGTGTCCATGAAAGTAATTGGGAATAACCGTTAAGAGAAAATAAAATAAGAAGAGATAAGGTAAATTTTTTCATGCTATGTCATTTTATTTATTGTGTAATTTACACACATTATAAATACAAAGCACCATTTTAGAAATTTTCTTACAAAAAGACAGCCCAACTCTCTTTCACAAAATACTTTTAGTTTTGATAAAGACTATACCATTAAATGTACAATAGCAACGAAATAATAGCACTCCAGAAAGCAACAACAAAAATATCAGAGCTGAATGAAATTGAAGATGTGAACCTCTTAAGGGAAGTATTGCGATTTCACGAGCACCGCTATTATGTACTTAACGACCCACTGATAAGCGATGAAGAATATGATCATATTTATAAAAAGCTGGAGAATTTTGAAAAAACTCATCCCGAAAGTATTACCGCAGATTCCCCTACACAGCGGGTAGGCAATTCATTAAACATTGAATTTAAGACAGTAAATCACTTGGTACCCATGCTAAGCCTGGAAAATAGCTACAACCCAGATGACCTGATTGCTTGGGATAAAAGGCTGAAGGGGATTGTGGATAGTGCTGTAGTGGAATATAGTGTAGAACCAAAATTTGATGGGGCAAGCCTTTCCTTATTATATGAGAATAATTTCCTTGAACGAGGTGTTACCAGGGGCAACGGGTTTGAGGGCGATGATGTTACTTTAAACATACGGCAGGTAGGATCCATTCCACTCTCTGCTGAATTTAAAAATTACGGCATCGAAAAAATAGAGATAAGAGGCGAGGTGATGATGAATAAAAGTAGTTTCAAAGATTTCAATGAGGCTCTTATCTCTGAAGGATTAGCGCCTTTAGCCAATCCGCGCAATGCTGCGGCAGGGTCATTGAGAATGAAAGACCCTACAGCAGTACGCAAACGAAAGCTGGAAGCCATCTTTTACCATGCCAGTTATATTGAGGCAGGTGCTGGCGATTCAACTAATTCATTTATCCCTTCTACCCACTCAGGCAGGCTTCAACTGCTGAATCAATTAGGGTTTAAAACACCTATAAAAGAGGTAAAAATTTTTTCCTCTATTAATGAGGTGATTTCCTATTGCCTCGAATTCGAAGTTTTGCGCGACAACCTTCCTTATGAAATAGATGGAATGGTGATAAAAGTAAATAAGATAGAGCTGCAACAAAAAGCCGGAAGCACCTCGCACCATCCACGATGGGCCATGGCTTATAAATTTAAGGCTAGGCAAGCCACCTCAAAGTTGTTAACTATCGAATATCAGGTAGGCCGTACCGGCGCGGTAACACCAGTGGCAAAAATAGAGCCGGTACGTATCGGCGGCGTTACAGTTTCTTCAGTTTCCTTATTTAATGAAAATATTATTACAGAAAAAGATATTCGTGTAGGCGATACCGTTATAGTAGAACGAGCCGGTGATGTAATACCCTATATTGTAAAACCTCTGACAGAACTAAGAACGGGCCACGAAACAAAAATTATATTTCCTGCCAAGTGCCCTGTTTGCCATGCTGAACTTGTAAAGCCCGAGGGTGAAGCTGTGTGGCGTTGCGAAAATATTGGTTGCGAAGCCCAGGTAGTAGAGCGGATTATTCACTTTGTAAGCAAGGATGCCATGGACATTCGCTCAATGGGAGAAGCAAACGTAAGAAAGTTTTATTCAGAAGGGATTATCAGCAACATCCCTTCTATTTATGAATTGGATTTCACCCAATTAGGTACGCTTGCAGGCTTTGGACAAAAATCTATTGACAACCTCAAATCAGCAATTGAAAAATCAAAAGACCAACCCTTGCACCGCCTTATTTTCGGTCTTGGTATAAGATATGTAGGAGAAACGACAGCAAAAGCTTTGGCAAAAAGTATAGACTCAATATTTGAGCTTGGCCAATTAACAACAGATCAACTTTCTACTATTAAAGACATAGGCGCGAAAGTGAGTGAAAGCATTTTTGATTTCTTTCATAATGAGGAAAATCTGGAAACAATAAAAAAGCTGGATACATTAGGGTTAAATACTATTGGCGAAAAAAAAGAGGATAAAGACGGAATATTATCGGGCAGTACATTTTTGTTTACCGGAACTCTTCCTGGGCTTAAAAGAGCTGAGGCCGAAGCCCTGGCAGAAAAACACGGAGGTAAAATACTTTCAGCAGTAAGTGCAAATCTTACCTATCTCGTAGCAGGCGAATCGGCTGGGAGTAAATTGGAAAAAGCAAAAAAAATAAAATCTATTCAAATAATAAATGAAGCAGAGTTCTTAAATTTAATAAATTCTTAATACCTTACTCTTAAATATAAAAACGCTATGATAAAGAAAATAAATAGTGAAATGTGGAAACCATTGACTTTCAAAGGGCATCAACTTTTACGAAATAAATATGCTATTTCTTCTCATGGCAGAGTAGCCAGTTACAAAAAGGATATCTATGATGATGGAAAAATACTATCCGGCTCTCTGACCTCCGGGTATAAGACCCTCAATCTTCATATTGAAGACTCTAATGGCACACTATACATCCATCGTGAAGTAGCTCGACTTTTTATTCCCAAAAAAAATAATAAAGAAAAATTTGTAATTCATAAAAACCACAAGAAGGATGACAACCATATTAAAAACCTTAAATGGGTATCGCAGAGCGAAGCCATTAACCACCAACAAAAAAGTCCTGTAAAATTAGCGTATAAGCAAGCACAGCAATCGCGCACAAAAGGGCTAAAATTAAATGCCTCGCAGGTTAAAACAATTAAGTCAATGCTAGACAACCCTCGAAGAAAACTTACTCACAAACAAATGGCGGACAAATATGGCGTAAGCGAAATGACCATATACCGGATTAAAAGTGGCGAAAGCTGGAGCAAGGTTTAATCCATGCAACAATAAAAAAATATAATGCTCTCTACTACAACATTCAAATTCTTAAAAGAACTTAAAAAGAATAATAATCGCACTTGGTTTGAAGAAAACCGCGAAAGATACCTGCAAAGCAAGCAAGATTTTGAAAATTTCATCGGTTCATTATTGCTGAAGATGAAAAGCTTTGATCATAACCTAAGCGACCTTGAAGCCAGAAATTGTCTTTTTCGTTTAAACAGAGATGTTAGGTTCTCTGCGGATAAAACTCCTTATAAAAGCCATTTTGGAGCTTACATGGCTAAAGGTGGCAAAAAATCTGTTTATGCGGGATATTATTTTCATCTGGAGCCCGGCAAATGCTTTGCGGGTGGCGGATTGTGGATGCCTGCCAAGGATGAATTACACAAGGTGCGACAGGAAATAGATTATTCTTATGCATCCTTTAAAAAAATAATCAATGCGCCTGCGTTTAAAAAAATATATACTGCACCTGACAGAGAAAAAGGGCAAGTGCTCGTAAATATGCCCAAAGGGTATGAAAAAGACAATGAAGCCGGGCATTTCCTAAAGCTAAAAAGCTTCACCACTACATTTGAAATAAAGGATGCAGAGGTGCTGGAAAAAAATTTTGTTCGTACGGTAGCCAGAAACTTTGAAGCCCTGCATAGCTTTATAGAGTTTTTGAATACAGCGGTGGAGTAGCGGTGCTTTTTCAATAAAACGGGAATTAATCACCAAATTAAAATCAGGGTAATCCTATAAATCTTATTGAAATCGTGGTTAAGACAATGACAAAAGAAGCACAAGATAAAATAACACACGATGTAGTTGGTAGCTCAATGGAAGTACATTCCATTATGGGCAATGCCTTTCAGGAAGTAGTCTATCAAGGGCATTATCGTTTGAGATGCACTTGCGAGGAATTGAACATCAACGCGAATTTGAAATGCCTCTATTATACAAAGGTCAGGATGTAGGCACAAGAAGAGTAGATTTTTTGGTAAATGGAGAAATTTCGGTTGAAATAAAAGCAATTATCAATTTAGAAGATGTGCATTGGGCACAGGCTGTGAATTACTTGGAAGCGTATAATTTACAAACCGGGTTGCTTATCAATTTTGGAGTAAAAAAGTTTACAATTTAAACGGCTATTCAATAAAAAGTATAAACTAAAGTAATCTTGACAATCCTAAAATCTTAAAATAATCGTGGTTAAGACAATTTGAAGAATGAAAGAGCAGCTTAAAATATCCATCCGTTTTTTTAACGACCGAGAGGTGCGGGCTGTTTGGGATGATGAACATGCCAAATGGTGGTTCAGTGTGTTGAATATTGTAGGTGTGTTGAATGACGAAGCCGATTACACCAAAACACGCAACTATTGGAAATACCTGAAAGCCAAGCTAAAAAAGAAAAACAGCCAGTTGGTTAGTGCCACTACCCAACTGAAGCTATTGGCTGCCGATAGCAAAAAATACAACACCGATTTATTGGATAGCGAAGGCGTAGTTGAACTGGCTAAAAACTTTCCCAACAACAGGGCAATGAAGTTTTTGGATTGGTTCTTATACAGCGATACTACTATTGACGGACAAAGCAAGAAAAAAGCCTACACGCTGTTTGAAAGCAATTTGATAAATGAAATTCAAGTAGGCACAGCCAAAGGTTTGCAACAAATACACGGGTATCTGTTTGGCAGTTTGTATGATTTTGCAGGGCAAATAAGAGAAAAAAGTATTTCAAAAAGTGGTTATCGGTTTGTATATGCACAGCATTTAAAAAACAAATTACAAGAAATAGATGCCTTACCACAAAAAACAATAGATAACATCATTTTAAAATATGTCGAAATGAATAAGGCACATCCTTTTATGGAAGGCAATGGCAGAAGCACAAGAATATGGTTGGATTTGATTTTGAAAAAACAGCTAAAAAAATGTGTGGATTGGAGTAAAATAAGCAAACACAATTATATGAACGCTATGATTATTAGTACAGTTGATAGCAGTGTTTTAAAACAAGTGATAGAAGCAGCACTAACTAAAAAAATTAATGACAGAGAGCTATTTATGAAAGGCATTGATTACTCTTATTATTACGAAGAATGATAAAAGAAATGGAAAAACCAATAGGCAAAATCGCACAAACCAACATTTGAAAGCATAGGAAAAACAGGGCCTTATTCCTTTTAACATCACCCTTTATTGCTTTTTAATCCAATAATTTACCAACCATTATTCAGTATTATGCCTTTTAGAGATACCCCCAACAATAAAAATGGCCAGTGATAAAAATCACCGGCCTTGCTTACCTCTGAAACCACAAGAAAAAGTTGCTCTCTGTGAGGAAAGAAAAAATATTAAAAATATAGTGATGAATAAAATTACCCTGTCAATAGATATTGAATATAGAAGGCTCTATTATAGGAGATGGAAATTTGGAAGGGTTTGCTAAATTACACAAATTTATTATAAATCAAAACTATTTTATCTTTCTTTCCTAGGCTCTATGCCTTTTAAGTTCTTCAGATGCAAGTTGCTGAATCTTTTTTAGTTTGAAATTATACCACCACTTCGGCATGGTCTTTTTCATTACGGTATCTATACTACGCATACCAAAGAGGTTCCACACCCCGTTTAGCTTACCGCCGAGAGAGCTTTGCAATGCGCGCAAGCTCATGGCAAAGCCACTATCTATATACTCCATGTGGTGCCAATAGCCCGCAGGCATAAAGAGCGTATCGCCCGGGTTGAGTATTACCTCATAGCCTTCGGCATACTGTAGCGCCGGAAATTTTTCATAATCGGGGGTCTTCCCATTTTCAGAATAGTTGGAAAAATCTGCAAGGCTTAGTACCTCAAATGGTTTTCTATAAAGTTTATTCTTCTCTTCGTACTTAAAGAGTAGTACCCTTTTACGGCCGGCAAATTGGGTATGTAAAATATGAGACAGGTCAATATCGAAGTGCATGTGCGTAATAGAGGTAGCACCGCCTGTAAAAAGCATCGGATATTTTTTTACAAAGCCCTTCATCAACTCTTCGGGCCACGTAAAATCTTGAATAAGCTGCGGTGCATGGTCAAATATATTGAATAAAAATATGCGCCAGGCCGCAGGCCCTTCCTTTATCATATCCACATACTCACCAAAGGTTTTATAATCGTCTGCAGTATTAATGGGCGTGTAGGCGTCGCTTTTTACATTGTTGTAAAGCGCTACTTTTTGATCGCCCACTATTTGTTTAAAATAATCCCAGTTCCATTTTTTATAGGCCGGCCACTGTTTGGATAGTCCGGTTATTACCAATGGCAAGTTTTTTTTATAATAATTTTTCTTAAAATCTTCTGGCGCAATGGCTTCCACAGTATCTACAGAATGTAGTTTCATACACTTATTTTTTCGGGGTGTAAAATTACTTCGTTTTCATTAATAATCCATTTTATCCTGCCCAGAAAAAGTATTATTGCCCACTTTAGAATGGTGATTATTCTGGCCTAACAGGTTGCTTCCTGGCATTTTCACCTTTTTTCTTAGGGTATTTTTTGTAAAATAGGTTTTAAAATAAGTGTTGCTGTATCAACGCGTACCTTTGTATGCAAAAATATATTTTAACCTGTGGCTTTACATTTTTATCCGCTTACGGTGTGCGACGTGCGCCAAGAAACTTCCGATTGCGTGTCTATCGCATTTACTGTTCCCGACTCGCTAAAAGAAGCATTTACTTTTTCCCAGGGCCAGAACATTACTATTAAATCTCCGCTCGATGAGGTAAGGCGCAGCTACTCAATATGCAGCAGCCCCTTACAAAATGAGCTGCGCATAGCAGTAAAGAGGGTGAGTAATGGCGTGTTTTCTACCTATGCTACAGAAAAATTAAAGCCCGGCACCCAACTTGATGTACTACCGCCTACAGGTACTTTTTTTACACCAATTAAGCCTGAGCAAAGAAAGAATTACCTTCTTTTTGCAGCCGGAAGCGGCATTACACCTATTATTTCCATTATTAAAACCATCCTTGCTACAGAAAAAGAAAGCACTGTTACCTTAGTATATGGCAATAAAAATATTGCTTCTATTATTTTTAGAGAAGAACTGGAAGGGCTAAAAAACCGCTACCTGCAGCGCCTGAACATCATCCATATATTGAGCCGGGAAAAAACAGAATCTGCATTGAATACAGGGCGCATAGATGCAGCTAAATGCAGTGAATTATCAAAATTTATACAATGGGTCGCCATGGATGAGTTTTTTATTTGTGGGCCAGAAGCTATGATTTTTTCCATAAAAGAATATCTGGAACTGCAAGGCATTTCTAAAGAAAAAATTCATTTTGAACTATTTACCACGCCCACAAAAAAACACACACAAATATACCAGTCATCAGAGCAGCCGGAAAAAGAAGGTGCTGCCATTACATTAAAAGTTGATGGAAGATCTTATGATTTTCATTTAGGTTTTAATGGAAACACCATTCTTGAAGAAGGCCTCTCCCAAGGTATAGATCTCCCTTTTGCTTGCAAAGGCGGAGTATGCTGCTCTTGCAAAGCAAAGCTGCTGGAAGGAAAAGTAGAGATGGAGGCTAACTATGGATTGGAAGATAGCGAGGTAAAGGATGGCTATATTCTTACTTGCCAATCGCACCCACGCACAGCCCGTGTAGTGGTAGATTATGATGTATAAATTTGATTGGCGCAAGTAAATCCCAATACCCTTTGGTTGGTTTTTCAAATAGGC
>JAFDXH010000267.1 GCA_018268075.1 Bacteroidota bacterium
AACAAACCACATTTATCATTTCTGTTTTTGCGAAAAAAAATCCATTCGGAGAAAAACAGTTCCGCTGTAAAATTAGTAAAAAGTAAAGTTGCAGCTTTTATACAGGGTATTTTGACATAAAGACCGCAGCCAGGTACCTTCATGTAAAAAAGGAACATTTAATAAATATTGAAAGCCCGCTTGACAATTTGTTTATAAAAGATGAGATATAAATTTCGACGGGGGCATTGCCCGCACTTATAATGTAAAACTCCGAATATCAATAGCCTGAAAATCAGCAGCTAAATTTTTTATTATTTGCCTGGAGTGCTGTATATTTAATTGTTGCCTGCAACCTTATCGGACACATCATACAATTCACAGGCGACAATTTCAAAATCGTTGACAGCCGTTTGAAAGTACAATCATACCGCTAGTAATTCTCCTGATTTAAGTTTTGACTGTTAAGACTTAACTTGTCTTAACAATCGTAATAAACAGATAAGCAAATGAAAAAAATTAGACTAAGTATATTGCTAGTAATTGTTATAGGCATTAGTTCTTACGGACAAGTTAATAAACCTGTTCTGACAGATAATAAAATGAAAACCTTTATTGACACTGCTGTAAATAAAGCCGCGACAATTTATTTGCAGGACAGCAATACAAACGGGATTTCAATTGGCATATACTTTAAAGGAATAAAATACACCTATAATTATGGCGAAGTAAAAAGAGGCAGCCACATACTTCCAACTGCTGATAATTTCTACAATTTAGGTTCAGTCGCAAAACCTTTTATCTCTACCATGCTTGCGGAAGCAGTAATTGAAAAGAAAGCTAAACTTACGGACGACATTAGAAAGTATTTGCCCAGTGAGTACCCAAATTTAGAATATCAAGGGCATCCAATTAGGTTAATTGACCTTGCCAATCACACTTCAAGTTTACCAAAAGAATTTCACACATTCTCACCTTCAGTTTTGGAAAGCCTTGGTAAATTAGACCTTGCTGGACAAATAAATTATTTTAATAGTTACAATCAAGATAGCTTGCTTACCGACTTGCACAAAATAAAGCCAGACACAATACCAGGAATAAAATACAACTACAATGGAAATGCGACAATGCTTTTAATGCTGTTAGTAGAACGGATATATCACCAGCCTTATGAAAAAGTAGTAACTCAATTTCTAAGAAGTCATTTTAAAATGAATGACACTAAATCAATTTTATCAGTAGCAGAAATGAAAAGGATTGTACAAGGCTACAATGATGAAAACGAACCACAACATTATACCAATTACACAGGTTTTACAGGCGGACCGTCTATGAACTCAACAATTAATGACATGCTGAAATTTCTTGAAGCTAATATTTTAGAAAAGGACAAAGCGATAAAACTTACACATCAACTTACTTGGGGTGACAAAAACGGATTTGCTTTAGGATTAAATTGGATGATGGACACAAACAAAAATGGAGAAAGGTTTATTTTTCACGATGGACATACAGGCATTGGTTTTAATACACATTGCATCTTTTATCCAAAACAAAAATCAGGTTTCATCATCATCGTTAACGACATCATTGACCAAGACAAAGTAAGTGAACTTGAAAAAGCAATCAAGGCGGACTTAGACCGACACTAAAGAAAGGCTGCAGGCAACAAAAGGTTTGCCGCAAGGCTGGCTGACGGAAAAACAATCGACATTTGTAATACTGTCAGCTAATATCGGGCTTGACCGAATTCTATTTGGCTTTTAGTTGTTAACTTCAACTTCAGTTTTTCAATCGGCTTCAGTTGCTGGGCAGACAGTTATAAAATACCAGCCCTGCGGCAAGCCTCGAACGTTGCCTGCAATCGAAACAGACCCTAAAAAATTATGAGTTACGATTTATATTTCTACAAACAAAAAGGGACAAATCTTTCTGAGACAGATATAGCAAATTATTTGACAGAAAATTTAGTCCTCAAAAATGAACATGCCAATCAATGGTTTTATGAGAATGAGGATACAGAAGTATATTATTCATTTGACCAAAATGAACCAGAAGAAGACCCAGAGAGTATTGAACTTTATGAAAGTTTCGCAGACTTTGACAATACCCACTTTTCTTTCAATTTGAATTTTATGCGACCGAGTTTTTTCGGTTTAGAAGCATTTCAATTCCTTGAAAACATTTTAGCCGACTTAAACTTATTTGTATTAAATCCACAATCAGATTTTGAAAATCCCACCAAGGCGACAAAGAATGAATTGTTTGAGAATTGGAACAAAACAAATTTGTGGGCAAGCCGTGACCATTATAAAGAAATGGAAAGTTGCTATCTACAAGCGGACAAGTCTAATGAAATTTGGGACTACAACTTTAATAGAAATCGTTTACAAAAGGAATTAGGAGAACAGTATTTTGTTCCAAAAATTTTCTTCTTTAAGAGAAAACAGACAAATGACGTAGTAACAGTTACAAGTTGGACAGAACATATTCCAATTGTAATCCCACCAGCAGACTATTTCTTACTAACACGGCATTACAAAAAATTATTCAGGACTATTAAAGACAATGTTTTAGTATCAAGGCAGACAATCATTAATAATTTCGGCTCATACTTTAATGATTTTGAATTTCAAAACTGCAAAATTATTCATCCAAATAATGCAGCGAGCGTAAAAGACAAATTCAACTCAATAAAATCTGAGAAGACATTGACAGACTTTGCTGAAAGATTGCCAATGGAAAATTTATACAATGCAAAACCCGACTAAAACTACTGCAGGCAACATGGGGTGACCGATGCACAACTAGCTGCCAAAAGATAAAATAACAGGAACCTTGCTGATTTTCAGAAGTTGATTGTTTGAGATTTTTTATTTAAACTTTGGTGTTATACTGATGGACAATG
>JAFDXH010000268.1 GCA_018268075.1 Bacteroidota bacterium
ATAAAATTCAATTATTACAGGCACAAAGTTATTGGTAACAAAGATGATTTGATAATCGAATTTACTTGAGCCTATTAGATTATTGATATTTCTTACAGTTTCTGATAAATAAAAGTCATACAATTTTCAATTTAATAAATAAATCGTCCGTCAAAACATGAAAATCATCCGTAATAGAACAGAGCCTGTGTAATTTTTTTTTATGTAGTGTGTGTCCTGTTTAACTTGGATAACATTAATATATTCAATATGTCCCTCACAGTAAGATCAGGCAAAGAGAAAAAATCTTTTCTACAGAGTCTAATACTAAATTTGAAATGTTCATTAATAATTAATTGTTCGAAAACATTTTGATCTTCAAACACCAAGCATGAAAAGAAGTCTTAATCTCCTCATATTTTTTCTTTCAAGCATAGCTGCTTCCTCACAGTACATATATAAGATCAAAGCAGATAGCGTACTGATTACAAATGATTCATGCAACGCTGAACTGAATCTTGAAAATAGCACACGGAACATAAAGGGATTTTTGTTCAATAGAGGTAACGGAAGGACAGAATTCAGACAAGGAGCGATCAAGCTAAATGATAGTACCTATTTAATAGGATCTGATACAATCATGATACCATCTTCACTAAATAATCTTATAGCTACAAATGGATTGACTAAAATTGGCGATTCTGTAAAATTGGGTGGGGACTTATTGACTACCACAACCCTGAATTTGAAAAAAAAGCAGCTTTTAGTTAATCTAAATGATGGCATTAATCCTTCCTCAAATAATGATTTCAGAATTTTTTCAATTCGGGATACAGCCACAAACTATAATGATATTTTTGTAATTCATAAGCAGGTAGGAAGTGTTATTTCCGGCGGAATTAGCGGCGGTTCCGTATTTGTATCGTCAAATTGGGTTCCAACATCTTTATTAATTCCATCAGGATGGTTTCCTAACTATGTTTCGTTTCACCAATCTAATACTTCATCTGTAAACATGTCTGGAACATCGTTAGTCGGATATGCCAGTTTTTTATATAATAATTTGGGTACACAATATGGAAAATTTATACATTTTTATGCTGGTCCAGGCTTTAGTAATTCCGGAACCGTAGCAAATTATTACGGATTATATATTGATAGCTTGAAAGGAGCTAATGTACAAAATTCTTATTCGATATATACTACTGGGAAAAAAGACACAGTTTATAATGCCGGGCCAATAAGATGGACCAGGTATTTAAACAACGGATCAGAAGACTCAGTGTTATCTACGGATATAAACGGTAATATAAAATTGAAAGTTTTTTCTCCTCCGGGTGGCGGACAGTATGCAACGAGTACAAATAACCTCAGTTTTTTTTCATCAACTACTTCTTCTCAACTTGCTGGAGTTATTTCTGATGAGACAGGGACCGGAACTTTAGTATTTGGAACTTCTCCAACTTTAACAACTCCTAATATCGGTGCTGCAACAGGGGCAAGCCTTACAGCTTCTGGGGCAATCACCTCGTCATCTTCTACTGCTGGCATTGGATATTCAAGTGGTGCAGGTGGAACAGTAACACAAAGCACAAGCAAGACAACTGGCGTAACCATTAACAAAGTTTCAGGGCAAATTACTATGAACAATGCAGCGCTTGGTGCCGGCTCAGAAGCTAAATTCACCGTCACCAACAGTGCTGTATCTGCAAATGACGTGGTAATAGTGAATATTAAATCGGGAGGAACATCTGGCTCGTACTTAATTTCGGTAACCGCTGTTTCCAGTGGTTCGTTTGATATTACCATCAGTAATGTTTCAGGGGGAAGTTTGTCTCAAGCTCTTGTAATCAATTTTGTTGTTATAAAAGGAGTAAATAGTTAGCCATAAAAAACTAATATCAAGGTTTTACCACTATAGAGTACCTATGAAGACATTTATATCACTAATGACTACTTCAGATCTTTCTAAAGTACCAAAATTTCTTATCGTGATTTTTTCCATTATTGTTAATAGTTCAAATATGTAGTAACATTTCAGCAAATGCGGTCAATCAGGTTACCGTTTTCTTTTTCCCGGATTTTGCTTGTGTTCCAACTTGTTTCAGGATAACATCAAGAATCATCTGCGGATTTAATTCCAGGATTACTGACATTGCGATAATTTGTTTAATCGAAAATTCTTCCGGTTTATACAATTTTTGGATATATCTGCTATGGTTAATTCCTAGAGTTTTGGCAACAAGAGTTGGATATAGCATCTCAATGTCTTTCATGCGTTTTATACTACCACTCAAGAACATAGACCTGATAGCCACAAACTGATTGCTTTTTCCTTCTTTTGCCATAACCAATTCCAATTAGTGGAAAAATTAAGAGCATCGCAATTAGTAGTAAGGGAAAAATTACTTTTGTTATGCAATAATTTACGATTTGTATTTTTTTTGCGTATTCTTATACTTGTTAATCATAATTTGCGAATCTTCATAGAAGAAATTATTTGAAGCTTTCGCTTTGAGTTTTGAATGAAAATTTAATTCTATTTCTTTTTTTCCTTTCTTGATTTCTGGATTGATGCTTGGTAGTTATTAATATCTTGAATGGATATTGAGTTAAAGTATTCACCAAAAGTCACTATGTCTAGGTCTAGAGCTTCAATAATATCCATTAATGTAAAAAACTCCATTCCTTGGTCACCTTTTGAAATTTTCTGAATAGTACCGAAATCTATCCCGCTTGCAGCCGCCAATTTTCTTAAACTTGAAATTAGTTTGTGATCTTTTTTACCCTTAGTTTTATTCGCTTCTGCAATTTTCTTCCGTTCTGCTAATATTTTAAGAATTGTAAGGCCGACTTTCAGATGTAATATTTTCTTTTCCCTTTCTTCCATTGAAATGGAAAAATGATTGGATTTTAAAAATATTTTGAAGTGGTTAAACCCTTCATTGAAAATAATTACCTATCTTTATTTTGCGAATCTTCATATCGAATAAACATATTTGAAGCTTTCGCTTTGAGTCTCGCAACTGAAAAGAGCAAATTTCATCACCACGAGACGATAGGCAAGAGCTCACGTTTAGGCGTGGGCTCCCTTATTCGTGGTAAGGCCTGCTCGGCCTCAGTTGCGGTAAGTGGAGACCTGCGCCGTTTTTTTGGTTTCTCTTAAACACGACTCAATTGAAAATGGAATCAACATTTTTAAATAGTGCCACGAGAAGCTGCCGGGTACAAAGGTCGAAACTTGCATATTGGAGAAGAAAAATCTTTTGACTATTTCTTCCGTCAATATTATGCTGCACTCGTTTTTTTTGCCAACAGCATTATACATAATCACGAAGAATCTAAAGATATTGTTCAGGACTGTTTTATAAAATTGTGGGATAGCGAAAGCATCAATGAGCGATTTGAAACTGTAAAATCTTTTCTTTATACCTCAGTACGAAATGCCTGCATTGATTTTATAAGAAAAAAGCAAGTAAGGGAAAAAGCAAGATTGCAGCTAATCAAAAATAACATCGAGGAAGACTTCGAATATTTTGACGAAGTAGCATTTGCGGAAATGATGCGTCAGGTGTTTGAACATATCGAAGAATTGCCAAAGACAATGCAACGGGTTCTCAGGATGCACTATCTGCAGGGAAAAAAATATAAAGAGATAGCTGATGGACTTGAAACCTCTCCTGATGCGATCCGAAAGCAAAAGGAAAGAGCGATTAAGATCATACGTCAGAAACTTCTGCTTCTATTCAATATTTTTCTTCTCTTTTAACTCAAAGGGTTTTGTCCTCTTTTTTGTGGTCACTCGTATTATAATCATCACCCAATTGGTTTACCTTAACATCATGGAAAATTCACAAAACTCCGAGCAGCAACCGAAAGACATAAAACAGGCGTACCGTGTAGCCTATCTTATTGCAGGTTTTCTCAGGCAAACGCTTACTGAGGAAGAAAAAGAAGAGCTTGACCAGTGGATTCTTGCCAGCGATGAGAATATGGTGCTATTTGAAAAAATGACTGATGAAAAAAATATAGCACAGGCTAAAGAATGGTTTAAGAAAATGAATGTGGAAGAAGAACTTTCAGAGTTTAAGAAAAAAATAGCCGCCCGAAAAGCTGTACGTTTCCGGAAATACGCAGTTGCAGCTGCAGTTGTAATCTTATTAGGAGTTGGTATTTATTTTTTTCAAGGTTTGGGCACTGAAAAAGAAAAACAAACTATTGCAACAGAAAAGCAGGATATAATGCCGGGATCAGATAAAGCAACACTAACATTGGATAATGGAAGAGTAATTGAATTGGGAAATGAAGGGACGGATACAACTATTAACGACCGGATAAAAGTATTGCGAAAGGATGGAGAGTTAATTTATAACCAGGAAGCAACCGCTGTCCAAGTAGCCTACCATATTTTGAGCGTTCCAAGAAAAGGACAGTATAAGCTGGTATTACCTGATGGCACTAAAGTTTGGCTCAATTCAGAATCATCCATCCGTTATCCCATCGCTTTTCCAGGTAAAGAAAGGAAAGTGTTTGTGACCGGCGAAACCTTTTTTGAAGTGGCAAAAGATAAATCCAAACCTTTTCGTGTGGTTGCAGGCGATGTGACAGTAGAAGCGTTGGGAACACAGTTCAATGTCAACGCATACAGCAATGAGCCATTTGTTGCCGCAACCCTTGTGGAGGGATCGGTGATGGTAACAAAGGGTGCGAAAGAGAATATTATCAAACCGGGGCAACAGGCACGGCTCAGTGAAAATAATTTTGAAATTGTCAATGTAGCAACTGATGATGTAATAGCCTGGAAGAATAATCAATTCAAATTCACCAAGACGCCTCTTGACGCTATAATGAGACAAGTAGAAAGATGGTATGATGCCGATGTAGTGTATCAGGATAAAGTGGATTTACATTTGAATGCAACCATTGACCGGAATGTGACTGTTTCAAAATTGTTGCATATTCTGGAAGAAACAGGCCAGGTTCATTTTAAAATTGAAGGAAGAAAAATAATTGTTATGAACTAAAATTTTCTCATGCTAACCCGGCAATAAAAAAGGCGCAGACAGCGCTGGAACGCTATCTGACGCCAGTGCCTGGGTTAATCCCCGCCCGTACCGAATTGTACGTTCGGGCGGGCAACAAATAAACTGTAACAGGACATTCATTGTTTAACCCAAACCTGTCCCGAGGTATTCGGGACGATCAAAGCTATGAAACTGCTTTTGAACTGCAAAGCTAGTTCCCATTGGAAACAGCGAACCAGATTAAACTCCAAAACCCTGCTTGCTATGAAGATTTTATCTATTCTTTTAACCGTATTCTCTTTACAATTATCAGCGAGAGGCTATTCCCAACGCATTACCCTTTCCCTAAAAAATGCAGCATTAGAAAAACTATTTAAATTAGTTGAACAGCAAACAGACTACAAGTTTGTTTATACAGAAGAAGAAATGGAATTGTCCAAGCCTGTGTCCATTGATGTGAAGAATGAAAGCCTGGATAATGTATTGAAGCTTTCCTTCGCTAACCAAACGCTGGGTTATTCTTTCGATGAGAAATTTATTATTATTAAAATAGCTGATAAATCAAGAGAACAAATCGTTTCCACCTATATTGATTTAAAAGGGAAAGTTGTAGATGAAAATGGTAACGCCGTTGCGGGAATAACAATCCATGTAAAAAACACCAAAAAATTTACAGTAAGCGATAATATTGGAGATTTTGAATTGAAGGATATATCTCCGAATGATATTTTGGTTATTAGTGGTGCGGAAATGGAGAGTTTTGAAATAAAACCAGAAGGAACCTTGATTACAATAACTGTTAAGAAGAAAGTTAATACACTTGATGAAACAATATTAATTGCATACGGTAGCACAACCCGACGTATAAACACAGGTAGTGTTTCAAAAATTACTTCTAAGGATATATCCCAACAACCTATAAGCAACCTATTATCAGCAATTCAAGGCAGATCAGCCGGAACTTTTGTACAAACTGAAAATGGGTTGCCCGGAGGTAATATTAAAATTCAGATTCGTGGTCAGGGATCAGTGGCATCTGGCACGGCGCCTCTGTATATAATAGACGGGGTTCCGTTTATATCAACTCCTATCGGCCATTCTTCGATAGTAAACGGAGCAAATGGCCCTATAAGTCCATTTTCAATAATCAATCCGTCCGACATTGAAAGTATTGAAATATTAAAAGACGCTGATGCTACGGCGATATATGGCTCAAGGGCTGCTAACGGCGTTATCCTGATTACAACAAAAAAAGGAGCAACCGGAAAAACACAGGCAGATTTCAACTTGTATACAGGAATTGAAACGGTTAGTCGCTACGCCAGCTACTTATCACTAACAGACTATTTACAAATAAGGAGAGAAGCTTTTCTAAATGCAGGAGTTGTTCCTACCATTTCAAAAGCTCCTGATTTGCTTGTATGGGACACCACCAAGTCAACAAATTGGCAGAAATATATATTTGGAAATACAGCTCATGTTTCAAATGTACAGGCAAATATTTCAGGAGGTGATTCAATTACACGATTTTTATTTGGGTTAAATAACAGAAAAGAAGGTACTGTACTCCCGGGTGATAATTGGTATCAAAGAAGCGGATTTCATTTTAATATTGATCATACTTCGAGCAACAAAAAATTTTCAGCTTTATCAGATATTATCTATTCAAAAGACGACAATCACATCATATACGATGCCTCTGCTGCTAATTTTGTGACATTGCCTCCTGATTTTCCGATTCACAATCCAGATGGTTCACTTAACTGGTCATCTATTTCAAATCCTGCAGCATTATTATTAAGAAAGTCTGAGAGTAAAGGAAACAATTTAATAGCAAATGTAAATCTTGCTTACCGCATACTTCCGTATTTAACCCTTAGCATAAATGGTGGCTATACAAAGACAAACCTCGATCAAATATCTACCCTTCCCAAAACGGCTATTAATCCTGCGTTTGGTTCACTAAGTTCATCTTCTTTTGCTAACAGTTCAGGCGAGACATCAATCATAGAGCCTCAAATTAATTTCTCAAAGTTTATACAAGAAGGAAAATTAACAATAGTGGCGGGCGGAACTTATCAGCAATCAAACTTAGAAAGTGAATCTGTACAAGGAAGTAATTATTCAAATGATGATCTGTTAGAGAACATTGGAGCTGCAGGGACACTTTCGAGTCAATCGAATTCTTTTACGCAATACAAATACATTTCACTCTTTAGCAGGTTAAATTATTTTTTTCATAACAAGTACATCATTAATTTAAACTTTAGACGGGATGGCTCTACAAGGTTTGGCCCCGCCAAAGAGTTCGGAAATTTTGGAGCACTCGGAGTGGGATGGATTTTTTCAAATGAAAGAGTTATACGGAAACACCTGAAATGGTTGAGCTATGGCAAATTAAGAACAAGCTATGGAGTGACTGGAAATGATCAGATCCCCGACTATGGTTATCTTTCTACTTATGGGGCGGGCCCCGTTTATTTTGGAACATCCGGAGTACAACCATTGCGATTGGCAAATGCAGATTATAGTTGGGAGAGCAATCATAAGTTTGAAATTGCTCTTGAGATGGGATTTATCAGCAATCGCATATTGACAACAGTAACGTTTTATAATAATAGGAGCGGTAACCAACTCGTACCTTATCCCGTCCCTTCACAAAGCGGTTTTACCCAATATGAAGCTAATTTGCCTGCACTAATCCAAAATCAGGGTTGGGAATTTGAATTGAATTCTTTCAATATCAAAAACAGGTCCTTTACATGGGCGACTTCATGTAACCTAACCATTCCCAGAAACAAATTATTGAAATATCCAGGGTTGGAATCATCAAGCTTTGCGAACATTTATGTAATCGGACAGGATTTAAGTGTCGTAAAAAAAATCCACTTTACAGGTGTAGATCCAAAAACAGGTATAGCTCAATATGAAGATGTAGATAAAGATAACCAGATAACTTTCCCTAATGATTACCAGGTTGCAGGAAAGACAAGCCCCGATTTATTCGGTGGAGTTAACAACTCTTTCACTTACAGAGGATTTGAGTTAAACATATTTTTTCAATTCGTGAAGCAACATTCATTAGGCTCATTTCCATATCCCGGAACTACCGTTGGGAATATGCTGAAAGAAGCAATTAACAGATGGAAGTTCCCGGGTGATGTTACAACAGTTCCAATCCCTATTGTGTCATCAAATACCCCGGCTTATGCAGCGAGAAGGAATCTTGTTAACTCCGATTTTAATTTTTTTAATACATCATACATACGGCTGAAGACTATATCATTTTCCTATTTCATACCATCAAAAATTTTGCACAAATCTGGGCTAAAGCAATGTAGTGTTTACATAGAATGTCAAAATTTATTCACCATTAGCGGTCATAACTTCATTGATCCTGAAGTGTTGAACGGAACAAATTCTGTAATGCCAACAGTTAAAATTCTTACCGGAGGAATCCACTTAACATTTTAAACCGATTTTATGCGATATAAATACATAATACTAATCGTCTTATTCGGAGCTACTATTTTGTCTTGTAAAAAGATGATACAGATTAATCCCCCTAAAAATCAATTAACCAGTGAGAAAATATTCGATAATGATGCTACGGTAAATGGGGCTATCATCAACCTTTATACCGGCTTAGCAAATATTGATGGAAATATTATTTCTCAGGTTGGCTTATATACTGATGAATTGGATTATCAAAGCATCGATCCAGGAACCTTAGAATTCGTCAACAGCATTCTGTCAACCAGCAATACAAACGTTTCAAATATCTGGAAAAGCTTTTATTCAATAATCTATCAATGTAATTCGGTTATTGAGGGATTACAGTCGTCAACACACGGAGTTACTGATTCTGTAAGAAAAAGCGGAATTGCCGAAGCGAAATTTTTAAGAGCTTATTGCTATTTTAATTTAGTAAACTTTTATGGCGACGTTCCACTATTGACCACAACTGATGTGAACTATACAGCTACAGCGCCAAGAGCTACCACGGCATCTATATATGAGCAAATGATTTCAGATTTGGGCGATGCTGAAAGTGATTTAAGTGCTTATTACCCTGGAGGTGAAAAAGTAAGAGCAAACAAGTGGGCAGCCTCATTTCTTCTGTCAAAAGCCTATTTGTATAATAAAGACTGGGCAAACGCTGAAAAAAAATCTTCTGCCGTAATTAACTCAATCTATAATCTTGCCTCTCTGAATAATATTTTCATAAAAAATAGCCCTGAAGCAATCTGGCAGCTCTGGAATCAAAACGGCTTTTCAAATCTTGGGGTACAATTTATTACTTCATCGGGAGTTCCATCTTATTGCATTTCTAATTCATTATTGTCAAGTTTCGAGCCTGGTGATCAGAGAAAAATAAATTGGGTAGCCCAGACCACCGTTTCAGGGAATAATTATTATTATCCTTACAAATACAAAAACAAATCAACAACAACGGGTAACACCGGAGAATATACGATGTACTTCCGCTTAGGCGAGGAATACCTGATTCGGGCTGAAGCAAGAATGCAGTTAAAAGATATATCAGGAGCTATTTCAGACCTGAATATAATTCGTTCAAGAGCCATGCTGCCAAATATAGCTTTCACAATTTCTCAGGATTCATGTCTTACTCTTATCGAAAAAGAAAGAAGATCAGAGCTTTTTGCCGAATCAGCCAATAGATTCTTTGATTTAAAACGAACGGGAAGAATTGATCAGGTTCTGAATGTAATTAAACCCAACTGGAGATCGGAAAGCAAATTATACCCAATTCCTCAAAGCGAAATAAAAGTGAATCCTAATTTGACACAAAATCCAGGATACTAATCACAGCAGAAATAAATTGTTTTTATGAAATCATTACTATCAATGATTACAGGCATTGCCTTTTCTATCTCGGTGTATGCCCAATCAATATCTCCAATTAAAGTCGGAGATAGCGTTCCAGATATATCACTGACCGGCTTTCTGAATGATACGACAACAATGAAGCTGAATAATTTTTATAATAACAAGCTTCTCATCATAGATTTTTTTGCCACATGGTGTGAGCCTTGTATTAGTTCTCTAAGCCGGTTTGATTCTTTATCCCAAATTTTTAAGGAAAAAATTAAAATACTTCCCGTAACATATCAATCAAACGAAATTGTGAGGGATTTCTTCTCTAAAAGATCTTATTTAAAAAATCTCAGATTGCAATTCCTTACCGGTGATACAGTTCTTCACAAGTTTTTCCCTCATATTATTATCCCTCACGAAGTTTGGATTAATTCATTTGGTAAAGTGATAGCAATTACATCACATGAAGATGTTACATACCAAAATATTAATTCAGCTCTGAAAAATATGACCTTCAATTTTACTAAGAAAGAAGATTTATTGGACTTTGATATGTTCAAGACATTTCATGTACCCGACAGCAGCATTGAATACCGGTCTATTTTAATGCATTCTCCGAATGGGATTACGAACGGTGGATGTACATTACCTTTAAATTTTGAACAGCAAAAAGGCCATCTATACAATCGTCTTTTCAGATTTGGAGTGAGTATTCAAATGTTATACGTCTGTGCTGCATATTCAGATAACGCCTGGTTCCGTAATACTAATAGGTTTGTTGTAAAAACTAAGGATTCTCTCAAAATTTTTGATCCTTCATTTGTCTCGCCTGAGGAATTTAACAAGAAAGGATATAGAAATTTTTCGGACTGGAGCCGGGAGAATGGGTATTTATATGAGCTTATTTTGCCAAAGCCGGTAACAGATACACTCTTATATCAAGAGATGCTGGAGGATCTTAATAGGGTACTGCCATACAAAGGAAGTTTCAAAAGGAAAAGAACAGCTTGTTGGATATTAAAAAACAAAACAGAAAAAAGTAAAGAGTTAAAAAGTCATGGCGGAAAACCAACTGCATTTTATGCTAAGGATGCATCAACGCTACTCAAGTTTCAAAATAAGAGTATTGATAGCCTTGTGCTACTAATAAATAAGTATAGTGACAGCTATCTTGTAATCAATGAAACTGAAAATAAATTCCCTGTTGACCTCGATCTGAATTTGGGCATGTATTACGGACAGGTAAATATGGATGAAGTAAAGAAAAAATTTGAAACTTATGGTTTTGAACTTACAAAGGAGTTAAGATGGATAGATGTGTTATATATTGAGGATAAATAAAAGAAGCCGCAGGCAGCGACTTCTTTTTGTAAACCATCTCTTTTATTTTACAA
>JAFDXH010000269.1 GCA_018268075.1 Bacteroidota bacterium
AACAGGTGTATTTCATACTATTAACAGGATATAAAACAAGGCAAAGTAATTGAGTTATTTTTTGGACTGTACTACCCGTTCCTGTATTTTTGCACTCCCAAATCCGGAAGGGTATGGAAAAAATCAGGTCGATCTCGTAGCTCAGTTGGTAGAGCACAACACTTTTAATGTTGGGGCCCTGGGTTCGAGTCCCAGCGGGATCACGGATATTCCCCGTAATATATTAACAATGAATATATTACGGGGAATATATATTTTAGGGAACAATACCGTGGTAACAAGATGATCTTCGCTTATTTTCCCGTAATTTAAATTCGACTGACCCGTCCTGAAAAAAGTCAACCTTTTATTTGATTTTTAACACAGTTCATGCTGGCAGCAGTATTTTTTAGTGTTCGTCACAGAATTTTTTGTCAGCAGGGAAACACCAATGGGGAATATTGAGTTCATATTTGTCTTTTAATTCAATTTCCCCTTGATGACTAATCAAGCTAGTATCATATATGGCGTCCATTTTCGCATCCATAACATAAAAGTCGCCAAATATACTGTCACACTTATAGCAACCAAATGACATGTAAGAATCGCCAACTGTGTGGCTGAATCTTTCTTTTATTTGTGCAAGGTTTAAGTTTAGGTCTTTCCTGTCGTCTGCGAATTTTGCGGCAAACTCTATTATTTCTGGTCTATATTCAATACTGCTTGAGTCCCAAAGACCTTCTTCGACTTTTATCTTTGCGTTACATGAAGAATAAAATGGCGTTTCTACAAAATAAAGATGGTTTAATTCTTTGCATTTCCAACATGTCATTTGGTAGAATACTATTTTGACATTTTGTAAAGATTTCGTCTTAGCGATACTTCTGAATTGAATATTGTGGGAAAGGAAATTTTCCAAAAATGTTCGTAGGTCGATTTTTCTACGGTCACCAAGATTCACCAATAAAGTTGAGTCGTCTGTATCTTCGACATAGAAGACTGGTAAATCAGGTCGTTCATTATTTAATTTGGGAACTGGGTTCTCGAATAGCCAACAACCAAGTATACCGTCCTGACTGTATTTAGATTGCCTTGTTAGTGTTTTAGAAAGTGATTGAGGACTTAACTGTATTTCAAATGCAATTGGATTTTCACTTCTTGGAATAAAAACATCCGCTCTCCAACCTTTCCCTCTATGTTCTTGCTTTGCTTCAATCCCTAAATCATGACACGTGGAAACGATTTGCATTTGTATTCTATCATGCTTTCTGATACTGTCCATTTGTTGCATTAAGAGGGTTGTGTATTATTGCTGCCAACGTTAAGGCATTGGCGATGTGGCGGAATTCTGTGTTCCGTCTGCCCGGTGCTGCTGCTGATTAAAGATACAAAAGCTCATTGTTTATTCTCTTGCTCGGATTTATTCGTCTGCCGAAACCGGGGCTGAGTATCGAAAAAAGGCTGAGAATTTATTCGTCGCCCCGCCATATTGCCAATGCAATGTTAGCTGTAGCTTTTCTTCTCACTTGCGTAAAAAACTCTTTAGTTCTTTTTGTGCTTGTTCTGCTGCGAGCTTGTTGTATTTGAAAACATATTTTTTTCCTACTAATGGTGGAAATCTTAATTTTCTTTCTGTTGTCAGTGTCTCTATGTCAAAGCCGTGAGAACTATTTGGGTAAATAATAATTTGTGTCTTTGTCCTGTCTGTTATTTGTGTGCTAATTTTTTGAAAGTTAACAACATTGTCTTTTTCTCCAAACTGAATTAATAGAGGAATTGAGGTTGTTATTTTTTGATCTTCTTGATTTGAGGGATAATAAAGTGCTACCGATTTAATATTGTTTTCTTGGATATAGGTAGTGTCTCTTAATAAATTGAAAACACCTTCCCCAGCTAAACTCCAACCAAGTATATGCCCACTTTCGTTAAGGTTAATTTGTTGTCTTTTGGCTGCCAATGAAACGACTTGTTTCACTACCCAAGCAATTTTGTCTCCTGTTGAACTATTGGGTTTTGTTTTGTCTCGGCTACTTTTATAAAATGATTTGTAGTCAATAAGTATTACAGAGTATCCCCAATTACTTAAAGTGTCTGCTTGCCTATTAAAAAAAGTTTTGTCATTAAAAATTGTCAGCCCACTGGAACCTGGTAAAAGAATTATCCACTTGTTAGTTGAGTTGGTTGAATTTGGTTTGTAATAGTAGTAGTTGTCTACTAGTGTTTGTCCAAAAAGTGAATTTGTCAAACAAATAACTAAAAGTGAAATAAGTATTTTTTTTATTGTCATTGTTATGAAATACTTGGGGTCTAATAAAGTTACAGCTAACGTTGGAGTATTTGCGAAGGCAGGGAATTCATTGATTGTCCAGCCCGGTACAAATGCCCATTTGAAAATATGTTGTTGAAGTTATGAATTAAAGCTGAACATCGAACGTCGAGCCCGAACCGCTGCTGATGCTTGCAAATAGCTGATGTTACATTGTCAAGCCCTGCTTTTGCAAATACTTTTGTGCATGTTGCGCAACTCACATTATGTTTATAAAGATATTTGTTTTTGCCTTTGAATTGGGATTAACTTAAAGTATGCAAGGCAAAAAACAATTTACC
>JAFDXH010000026.1 GCA_018268075.1 Bacteroidota bacterium
TATCCATAACTATACAAGAAGCCATTATCCATCGCATATTGATGCTGCATTATTCTCAAGCTATCTTGACGGGGCTTTGCAAAAAGACAGCCTTCCTGCGGCATATAGAAGAAAGTTTTTTACAATAGATTTATATTATATCATTTCCAAAGAAGGAAAAATAATTGAAGTAAAGCCATACCTAATACAAAAAGAAGATGAGGCTGTCTTTGAATTTGTTCGCACTAAATTGTTGCAATGCCCGCTTCAGTGGTCGCCCGCATACCAAAACGGAAGAGCCGTAAAAGATTTTGTAAAGCTAAAAATTGTGGGTAACGGAAGTTAGATAACACAATTATTAGAGCATTATATTTAATTACTTCAAACTGATTTTTGCAGCAGAGTTTTTTAATAAGTACAATGGAACATACAAACCCCCGAACATCAGTGTTTTATTTTTTTCTTTTTAGGAAAAGTATAGCATCATTTATACTTACCTTAATTTGCACCCCATGTACCACCTTAAAAAATCGCTGGGGCAACATTTTTTAAAAGATGAAAGTGTAGTGAACAGCATTGTTGCGGCATTAAGGGCAGGCGAATTTGCCAACCTGCTGGAGGTAGGGCCGGGTGGCGGCGCATTGACCAAAAAGTTGATTTTAATACCGGGTATTCAGTTCAAAGCAGTAGAGCTTGATGAAGAAAAAGTGCAATACCTGCTGCAGCACTTTCCGCTATTGAAAGATAAAATAATCCACGAAAGCATACTAACCATGCAGCGCCCATTTGATGCGCCCTTTACTGTGATTGGCAATTTTCCCTATAATATTTCTACGCAGATACTCTTTAAAATATTAGAATGGAAAGAATATGTGCCTCAGGTAATTGGTATGTTTCAGAAAGAAGTGGCCGAGCGGGTAGCCGCCCAAGAGGGTAGTAAAACCTATGGAGTAATAAGCGTGCTGATGCAATATTATTATCAGGTAGATTATTTGTTTTCGGTAGATAATAAAAGTTTTACCCCGCCGCCCAAAGTACAAAGTGCAGTGATTAGGCTTACGGCAAAAAAAGAATACCTGCCGGTAAAAAGCGAAAAGGCGCTTTGGCTGATAGTGAAAACCGCTTTTAATCAACGCAGAAAAACATTGCGCAATGCATTAAAAAGTGTGTTGCCTAAAGAGGCACTCGAAGATAAATTATTTGACAGGCGAGCCGAAACCCTTTCGCTAAAAGAGTTTGCCGACCTCACCTTTAAAATGTAATGCTGATAATTTTTATTTTACTTTCTCTACATGCCCTACAAAACCATCAATCTTAAAGAAATTTCCACAATAGAAGCGCAACACTTTTTGCAGCACGCCATTGCGCCACGCCCAATATGCTTTGCCTCTACGATAGATAAGGAGGGGAATGTGAACCTAAGCCCTTTTAGTTTTTTTAATATGTTCAGCGCCCGGCCTCCGATAGTTATTTTTTCACCTTCCAGAAGAGTGCGCGATAATACTACTAAGCATAGCCTGCACAATGTAATGCAAGTGCCTGAGGTAGTTATCAACATAGTGGATTATGATATGGTGCAGCAAGTAAGCCTGGCCAGTTGTGAGTATGCGGAGGGTGTAAATGAATTTATAAAAGCGGGCTTTACACCTGAGCCATCAGTAATGGTGCAACCGCCACGGGTACGGGAGAGCAAGGTGCAGATGGAAGGCAAAGTGCTGGAAATAAAATCTTTGGGTAGCGATGGTGGCGCTGGAAATTTGGTGATAGTAGAAATATTGATGATGCATATAAATGAAGCCATATTGAACACAGATGGAAAAATGGATCAAAGCAAGTTGCATCATGTAGCACGGCTGGGAGGTAATTGGTATGCAAAAATAGATTCGAATAACCTCTTTGAAGTAGAGAAGCCCAATACCTTGCTGGGTCTAGGGTTTGACAACCTGCCCGATGCTGTAAGAAACAGTAAAATACTCACCGGAAACCATCTGGGGCAATTGGCTAATGTACACGTACTGCCCGATATAGATCCCACTTATGAAGATGAGAAATTGAAAAATATATTTCAATATTATTCCCTAAACCCGGTAGAGATGCAGCAGGAGCTACACCATCATGCTGCATCATTATTAAATGAAGGCAAGGTAAAAGAGGCCTGGCAGGTATTACTGGCAGATTAATGTATTTTAATTACTTTAACGAATTACAAAAAAAATGTAGCTATTTTCAGCCGATGAAATTATTAGGTATTATAGCTGCAATCCTATTGCCGTTTATAAGTATAGCCCAGCCAGATTACAAAAATTTAGTGATGGAAGGTGGCGGAGTGCGCGGCCTTGCCTATGCGGGGGCCTTAGAAGTTTTAGAGCAAAAAGGAATTTTGGAAAATATTGAAAATGTGGGCGGCTCTTCTGCCGGCGCTATCGCTGGGTTGCTGGTATCAATGGATTATTCGGCTGCAGAGATTGATTCCATACTGCAGCAGTTGCGTATTCAGGAATTTAATGATGGTAAATTTCTTTTTGGCAAAATAAAACGGGTAAAAAAACAATTTGGTTTGTACAAAGGCGATAAGATGCAATTGTGGCTAAGTAATCTTATAGTAAACAAAACGGGCAACCCTGATCTTACCTTCCGGCAACTTCACGAACTACATTTAAGCAATAAAAAATTCAAAGATTTATATTGTACCGGCACCAATATTAGTCAGCAAAAGACTGCAATATTTTCATGGAAAACAATGCCTGATATGAAACTGAGTACCGCAGTTCACATCAGCTCCTGCATTCCGTTTTATTTTGTACCGGTAGCGATTGATTCAGCAGGCAAAGAAGTAGACCCTTCTACAGATAGTAGTTCCTTCAATTATTTTGTAGATGGCGGGATGTTAGATAATTATCCTATAGCAATTTTTGACAGTTGCAAACCTGGGGCTGAGGGTATAGCAGGCACAAACCTGATATTTAACTCGCAAACTCTTGGGCTCAAGTTAGAACGAGAAGACCAGATAAAGCAATTTGAAAAAAACAATACCAATATAGCGCCTTACCACATTAATAATATGAAGGAATATACCAGCGCAGTAATGAACCTAATGATGGAAAGCCTAAACCGAAAAACACCACACCTTGAAAATGAAATAGGCCGCACTATCTATATCAGTTATGGCCATCTATCTGCCAAACCTAGAAAAATGGCGGCATCAGAGAAAAAATTATTGCATGATAATGGGAGGAAAGCTGCTATAGAATTTTTTGAAAAAAATGAACAGCAGGTCAATCAGTAGTCGCCCATTTCTACGGGAGCATTTCATACCGTCGCGGGTTTGTGACACAGGAATCCAGTCGGAGATTCATCCATCCCGGACTTGTGTGGGCGATTCTTTCCGGGATGAGGTTGCCGGTACTTTTGCGCCAGGTAAGAAAAAAGTAGGTTTAAAGAATCATTAGCATTAGGTAGAATAGGTGCAAAGCTTGTGAAATTAAATTTAGCCGATGTAATTGTCTATAATTGCAAACTGCTTTAGCAAGTGAGCACTATTGTCAGAATGGACAGGCTTTAGCCAAATTATTTATAAAAGAGTTAGGCTGAAGCCGGAGAAATATTTTTTTAAATACCTGGCTGAAACCCGGTGCAATTAAAGATAGCCGCATTGCTTTTATTATGCCTAATCTATAAGGAATAACTTATTTCAACAACGGCAGTTCCTTCAAAATATTCCTGATTTTAATTTCGATATCGGGTAAATGCTCAGCTATGGTCAAACCCACCAGGTCATACTGTTCAGCAATTTGTTTGATGATGTGTAGCACTTCTTCAATTTTCATTTGTCCGGATTCTCTGTCCACAGCAGCGCTTAATTCTTTGGGATCCAACACATCCAAATCGAAGTGAATCGCCACTTTTGAAACACCGGTTTCTTTGAGCCAGTTTAGCACAGGTGCGGGTTCTGTTCTTAGTTGATTGGGCGAAAAATGTTGAATCCCCAGTTCAGGTAATCTTTTTTCAGCGTCTTTATCCAGCGAACATAAACCGGCAAGCAGCACTTTTGATGCATCAATTTTTGTGGGAAGACAATCCATAATTTCAGCATCGCCCAAACCCATACAGGCAGTAACTGCCATGGCATGATAACCAGTGTAATCATCGCCAGGTATGTTAATATCGGGATGAGCATCAATCCACACTACCGCCACATCATCGGGATATTTATTGGATAGAAAAGTAAAAGGAACCACACTGGCAGAACATTCGCCGCCGAAGGTAACAATGCGGTCGGGATTATGCTGATTGATAATTTGTAAAGCTGATTGCGTTTGCTTTATGATTGCTTCTCTTCTGCTAATACCTTTTTCAGCTTCTTCATCAATATAATCTAAAGAAACAGGAACTTCCGCCGTAGTCTGATTTGGATTTTCCGGCGCTAAAAAATTTAAAAGCCTTGCACCAAGGTTGTATCCGGTAGCAGCATCTTTGGGTGAAAGATTGGGAAACCAATGTGAGATTACACCGCCTTGCCATTGTGGGTAAAGAAGACGAAGTGTTGATGGTATATTTTTCATGTTAAGAAAGGTTTACTGCGTGGTTTTATGATGAAGGAAAATTTAAGATTAAACACGCCGTTTGTTTTTATAAACAAAATTCCGGTATTCAATTCCCCACTTAGCGATTTCATCAATAATCGGAATTAATGTTTTTCCGAAATCCGTGATCTGATATTCGACTGTTACCGGTTTGGTGTTTAGCACGATGCGGCTAATCAATTGGTTCATTTCTAAGTCCTGCAATTCTTTGGAAAGCATCTTGGTTCCGATGCCATCCACTTCACGCAACAAATCCATAAAACGCAATTTTTTGCCCAGAGATAAAGTGCCGATAATATGAAATTTCCATTTGCCGGAAAGTATTTCCATCGTGTCTTTTATGGCCGTTATTTCGGTTTTACACGGCAGATTGTTGTTGATAACAGCTTTCTTTTTCATACTTAAATGTAATTGTTATTGCAATTCGAATTTGCTAAAAAAAGGAAGATAGTTTCCTTTATGAAACTACTTTCTAAAGGGAAATGCATAGCAAACGGGAATCTCGTGTGCGGTAAATTTGCATCATCCAGGACACTACAGTGGTAGTGCTTGGTAACGAACATCAACGAGTGAAAAAATCAGGGAAAGAACTCAAACAAAAATGGGTGCAGGTTTATACCGTTGAAGAAGATTTAATCACAAGGATGGAAGAGTTTGCCACATCGGAAGTAGTTGGGGAATAAAATATAAAAAGCCGTCTCATAAATTTCAGACGCTTTTTTGTTTATAGTAAAATCATTTTTAAAACAATGTCCGGCTTCCTCATTTAGCCAATACAATTTTGTTTTGATTTTTTACCAAAACAGAAATTCTGGCCATTAAAATAAAAAGAAACAGCATCCATAAAATAATCAAATGAATTACAGAAGGCAAATTATCCGAAATGGATCCACCGGCCTGTACAATAGAAATATAGGTTTTAAGGAATGGCGATGTTGGCAACAAATCTGAAAATAGTTGAACTGCTTTTGGAAGCGCCTGGTAAGGCATTGAATAACCTGTTACCAAAAAAATAGGATAGGATGAAAAAACCAATACCTGAAACGCAAACAATTTGGTTTTAAAAAAACTTCCAATCAGCATCCCGAGTGTGATAATAGATGCTATAAAAATTGCCATAACCAACGACAGGCTAAGAAAACTTCCCCGAAGCGCTACGCCAAAAACTGAAAAATTAACAACGGTAAAAAATAATCCGAAGATCATAAACACAACAAAATACAATAAGCTTTTACCGAAGATCATTTTAGAAATATTTTTATCCGAACTGTTGTAAAAATCCAATAGTTTTTTTTCTTCCCTTTCTGCTGTAAAGGCGGCTGCAACGCCTATCAGAAGGGTTTGTTGCAATATAATCGCCAGCAATCCGGGTAGTAAAAACGAACCGTAGGTCATACTGGAATTGTAAAGCGGGCGATAATCCATATTGATGGGATTGGTCATTTTCATCGCTTCATCTTCGCTCATTCCCTGTTTATTGAAATAGGTTTTTCTAACGCCTGCGCCTACCGTAAGACAAACTTTTGTGGCGGTACTTAATAAATCACTTGACGGAAGAAACCGCGAGGCATTTAAGGCAAGATTTACATTGGCCTGCTTTTGTGATAAGATATTTTTTTCAAAGTCGTGCTGAATATAAAAATAGCCCTCTACTTTGCCGTTGTACATTTTTTCCTGCGCTTCAGAAATGCTTACACTGGGTACAATCCGAATCATCGGGGTAGCGTTCAACTGTTCGGTGAGCAGTCTGGAAATGGCCGTTCCATCATCATCAATCAATGCCAGCTTTACTTTTTCTTCGCCTTTGTTCAGATAAATACTTCCATACATAAAGGCGTAAATAATAGGCGCCAAAAGCAATATCAGAAACAGGCTCGAATCTTTAGAAACCATCCTCACTTCTCTTTTCAATATTTTAAATACGGCTTTCAATGGCTGCTGATTTTAATATATTGATTGATTTTCTTTTGATAAAAAAACAGGGTAACCGGAAAAGTAATTCCAATAAAAAGCAAAAGCTTCATTATTTCCGGAACAGCATAAGAGATGGGAAGTTCCATAAAATACAATTTTATAAATCCATCCAGAAAATGGGTATAAGGCATTATAGCTGCATAAAACTGGTCGTACCACGGCATAGCCCACCTGGGAAAAGTGAAACCGCTGAATACAAATGCAGGCGAAGTAAAAAATAACGCCACGTCTGTTACAAACAGCAGGTTGTTAGAAATGGCAGAAAGCGCCATGCCAATACCTATACAAGCCAAAGCCATTAGTGTGTATAAGATGAAAAAATTAAAATCGGTTTTTGGTTTACCTAAATCATACAGCGGAAATACAAGCCAGGCTACCAATGCAAAAAGTACCCACGCAATGCAAAGATGAGCCAGCGTTTTTCCAACAATAATTTTTGAAGAAGATTTAGAAATTTTTAGTACCTCATCAATAGTGTTTCTTTTGAATTCTAAATTTAAAATAAGCACTGAGGCTACAATTAACGCCATTTGAAGGCCAACCGTTATCAAACCGGGTGTTAGGTATATTTGATAATTAAAATCAGGATTATACAAAACCGTAGTGTTAAGTTTTATGGGTTGAACCAAAGCATTGGCTCTATCGGCGGGCATTCCCTGTTTTTCGGCTTTTTCCAGCACCACGGCAAGTCCGCCTTTGATAATAATTTCAGCAGCGCCTTTATAAATCATTTTTGCCGGCACCAAATAAGCGCCGTTGGTATAAAGAGTGATATTGGTCTGATGATTTTTTTTGACATCCGATTCCAGGTTTTTAGGAAAATGAACCGCCCCGAAAATTTTGCCTTCTTTCATCAGCTTTTCAATCTCTGCATTGCTAAAAACAGTTTGAGTAAATCTTATATTTTCATTTTGTTCCATCATATCCGTTAATGTTCCGGATATGGCAGAATGATCTTCATCCCAAACCGCCATTGGAAGCTCTTTGGCAAACTGTTTCTGATAAATAAATCCATAAAAAAGAAAAATGATTGGTGGAATAACGAGCAGCGTTACATAAAAATTTGGAATCGAAAAAATTCGTTTCCATTCCCTGAACATTATTTTGCTGATGCTTTTCAAAAGACTGAATTTAATCAAAAACAAGTTGAGCTGTCATACCGACACGAAGGCCTTTTATGGCATTTATATTTTCGGGCTTTACTTTAATTTGAAATGTCCTTAATTCAAATTCGCCATTTTGTTTTTCCGGAACCCAGTCGGCATAACCCAGCGCCGGCGCCATTTCGGCTACTTGCCCCTTGATGATTTCGGGTGTACAGCCTGGAATTTTCATTTCTACCACGCTACCCTTTTCAATCTTATTCATCTGATTTTGACGCAGATTGAATTTTATATAAATGGAATTTGCTTTCCGGATAGTCAGCATCGGGTAACCCGCATTCACCATTTCGCCTTTGGTTGTAATAATGGTGGATATTTTTCCGGAGGCAGGCGCTTTTATAGAAGAATTTTCCTTCACTTGTTCTGCAAGTTTTTCTGCATCTTTTGCCTGATTTAAAACTGCCCGTGCAGAATTTTTCAATTCATCATTATTTCCTCTTTGCAATAATTGCACATTAAGGTTTGCTGTTTCTAATTCCTTTTGGGCAGCTTTATATTTAAAATAAACAAGGTCCCTTTCCTGGCCTGAAATCACCCCTTCATTATACAAAGTCTGGAAACGGCTGTAAGTTTTCGACATCAGATTCATCTGTTCCTGTGCAATTTGCTGAAGATTTTTTGATGAAGCCAACACCTCGGGTTCTACACCGCGATTTGCTTTATTCAATTGGTTTTGCGCAATGATAACCGCATCAGCAGCCTGAGACTGAATGGTATTAATTTCAGCCGTTTTCATCTGTATCAGGATTTGCCCTTCGGTAACGGTGTCGCCTTCTTTTACCAGCAAATCCTGCACTCTTCCCGGCAAAGAAGCAGAGACATCCACAAATTCTGCATCTACCATTCCTATGATACTGTCTTTATCTCTGTCGGCAGATTTATTTCTAAGAAGATAAACAAGGGCGATCGCCAAAACAATTATCGGTATAAAAACAGCCCAGTAATTTTTAATAAATTTCTTCATTTCGTTTTCAAATTAAGGAATGTATTGCGTGATGGTTTCAGGATTCCCCGCAATGTAAAAGTAAGTTGCCAGTGCAGTCTGGTAAGCAACGATGGAAGTATAGTATAACTTTTCGGCTTCAAATTGCAACTGCAAAGCATCATTTACATCTTTTACCGAAGAAAGGCCGTTTTCCATTCTTTTTATAATCATTTCTGTTGTGATGTATGTTTGTTTTCTGGATGTATCCAAAGTTTCGCTTTGGTCTTTTAAACTGATGAGTTTGTTTTTTGCAATTGCCAGCGCAAGGTTTACGGATTTTTCTTTTTGCTGAAGTAACAGATCGGCTTCTTTAACCAACGATTTGGAAGCTGCATTTCTTGACTTACGTTCAGGATCAAAAATCGGCCATTGCAATTCAACGCCTACAAGCCAGGGTGGCGTGATGAGTGGCAAATCATTTCTTAAAAACTGATAATTTCCAATGGCAAAAATATTTGGCCTGGAAAGCGATTTGGTTAGCGTGTTTCCGGTTTCAGCTTCTGTTTTTTTACTTTGAAGAAATTTTAAATCTGCATTATTTTCTGAAACATTGAAGATAGGCAATGCTGTATTTATATTGAGTTCTTTATTGATTTCTAAGCGGCCATCGAGAGAGACGCCCATTAAATCTTTCAGGGTTAAAAGCGCATTTTCTTTTTCGAGATAGAGATTTTTTAAATTGGTTTCTGCCTGAAGTTTAGCAATAGCTGCCCAGCTTTTCTGGTAGGGCGGTATTATTTCTGCTTTCAACAAATTTTCTGCATATTTTTCATTCTCTTGCAAAGAAGCTACCGTTTTCTTTTGCTTTTCAATCATGGAATTCAGATACATGATTTGGATGTACTGCAGGGCGATATTGTAAGTGGTAATTTGTTTGGACGATTCCAGATTTGCTTTTCCGCTCTCTACCTGCTGTTGCGAAAGTTGCTGCGAAGCTTTAAGTTTTCCGCCAAGATAAAGTGGCTGCTTTACCATAACGCCGGCCAAAAAATAACTTTGTTTGGTAATAGTAGGATTGTAATTAGGATAAACAGTGCCAATGATATCTTTTGAAGTTTGATAGATTACATTTTGCACCTGCTGAGAAAGCTGGTTTCCGGTTATTTCATGATAGAGCGTATTGGCAGATTGAACATTTTGAGTGGCTGTGCCTTCTACAATTCCATCCTTTACCTGCTGAAGATTTACCTTGATGGGTTCTCCGATATAGTTATAGCCGGCAAGTGCATCAATCTTAGGCAAAAAATTATTTTTGTTTGATTGCAGAAGTTCTTGCCGGGTGTCTAAAGATTGTTTGGCAATTTTTATAACTGAATTATTTTGAAGCGCTGTATTGATGCAATTTGCCAATGTTGTTTCCTGGCAAAAAGCATTTGAACAAAACAGTAGAAGCAATAAAAATGCTGATATTTTAATTTTCATTATTTTAAAGTAGACGTCAAAAATTTTATAAAACTACAATAATAATTGCTCAAATTGGAAATGGAAAAGAAGCTGGCATTGAAACGTATTGTTCTCATTTTTATGCCCTTTGATTGAAAATGAATTGCTTTTAATTGTGTAAAAAAATCTTTTAGTTAAGTTTTATTTTCTCTTCTTCAAGCGCTACCTATCGAAGTCATTTTACCCAAAATATTTGCATCAATATTATTAAGCAAGAATTAAAAAAGTGAATTAATTCAACAGCGGTAATTCATTAAAACATTGCTGATTTTTATTTCGATAGCAAGCTGGCGCCAGACTGATATAAAATCTTAAAATTTCAGTCCATCATCAATTTAAATTCCTGTATTCATTCGGTGTCATACCTGTTTTTTGTCTGAACAGCCTTGTAAAATGTTGCGGATATTTAAAACCCAGCTCGTAAGCAATTTCACTGACCGATTTATTAACATTGAATATTTTTTCTTTGGCCACGTCAATCACTTTTGCCTGGATATATTCCTGCGCGGTTTTTCCGGTTTCCTTTTTTACCAGATCGCCAAAATAGCCTGCAGATAAATTTAGTTCACCGGCACACGACGCCACAGAAGGAAGTCCATCATTTTGGGGTTTATCTGATTCAAAATATTCATTCAATAAATTTTCAAACCGTTCTAAAATTCCCTGGCTAACATTGTCACGGGTAATAAACTGGCGATCATAAAAGCGAATGCAATAATTCAGGAACAGTTCAATGTTATCCACGATAAGCGTTCTACTGTGCTTGTCAA
>JAFDXH010000270.1 GCA_018268075.1 Bacteroidota bacterium
CTAATTCGTTAGCCGGATTGAGAATGTAACAATGGCGTATTTGATTGTACATTTACCCTACAAGCCTAAATCCTGGATAAATGTATTTGTCAAAAATTACTATTACCCATTTCCGAGGTATTGAACATCTGGAAGTGTGTTTTTCTCCAAAAATCAACATCATTATCGGTGAGAATGGAAGATGTAAGTCTGCCCTAATTGACGCTATACGTCTGCTTTATAATCTTGGAGAACCGATTAAGGAGATATCAGTTACAAAGGAGGATTTTTTTGAGCGAATTACCGTCGCGGGCGAGACCATTTCAGTATCTAAAGAGGAAGTAATTAAGATCAGCTATGAGTTCCGGGGATTGACTCCCGACCAAAAAGGAGCATTTTATGAATATATGGTAGTTGATCCGGGAAATCCTGACAATGACTATGCAAAAATTGACTTGCAGTATAAGCAGGATAAAAGGTATCCCATTTTCTCCTACAACACCGGCAACATTGATGGACAGAAAGCCGACACCAATACTTTTCGACTGTTCCAACACTATTACCTCAGTGCTTTGCGAGATAGTACCCGTGATTTGTTAAGTAACCGAAACAATATACTAGGCAAGGTCATTAAGAGGCTTGTTGATAGAAAGGACTCTGAAGAGGAAATCAAGGATATTATCAAAGAGGCTAACACAAAACTACTGGCAAGAGAGGAAGTGACTTCGACTCGCCAAAGTATAAACGATAATCTTGATAATATTTATAAGAAGGTCAATCAGAGTCAAATTGGGCTACAAATTGAACAGTCCCGGATTGACTACATTGTGAATGCGATTAAACCTTACTTACCACATGATTGGAAGAATCACTCCGCAGAAGGCTTTAACCTTTGGCAAAACAGTCTTGGGTTCAATAATCTGATTTACATCGCAACTGTACTCGGCGATATTAAAGAAAGGGTCAAGGATGATGCGATCCCACATTTTTCGTTGCTGATCGAAGAGCCGGAAGCGCATATCCATCCTCAGCTACAGTTGAGCCTCTACAGTTTTTTAAAGGAAGCTAACAGTGCTGCCAACAGCCAACTTTTTATTACTACCCACTCTCCGACACTTACCTCTAAGGTGCCTTTCGATAATTTGATATTGCTCGAAAAGAATGCGTATATCGTCAGTGAATCTTTTGTCGGCCGGGCTACCGAAAACATTATTCAGGATACTAAAAAGGCCGTGCCTTTGATCCAGGAAGCGATTGATCAAAAAAAAGATCAGTTGCAACGATACATTGATGTAACAAAATCCCAGCTGTTTTTTGCAAGGAGTTGTCTATTTGTGGAAGGAATATCTGAGGAGCTTTTGATCACCGCATTTGCGCAAGTGGAAGGGTTCTCTTTGGAAGATTATCGAATAGAACTGGTAAACGTAGACGGTGTTTCGTTTTATCCATTCCTTTTCCTTTTTAATAGTAACAATGACAAAAAGCGAATCCCTAAGAAAGTGGCGATCCTCACGGATGACGACCGATTCCCGGAGTCCAAGGAGAAAGAGTACAAATTGGAAAGGCTGGTAGAAAATAACTATCAACAGCTTCATATTTTGCACGGTCATCTAACCGGGGCTGCTGTAAGAAACCGGGTTAGCAATCTCAATTCGGTAAAAAACAATCAACCTCTTATTGATATTCACTTTTCCTATCAAACTTTGGAATATGATCTTTGCAGAAGTAATGTAAGGGGTACAAAAACTGAATGCCAAAACAACTTTTTGTATAAATACATATCAGTGAAATGCCCTAAAGAAATAATCGAAGTCGCAGCATACCTGGATACGCTCGGAGAAAATTTAAGTGCTGATGAGCAGGATAAACTGGCGATTCTACTTTGGAAATCGCTCCCTGGTAAGGCTATCTTCTCACAAAACCTTGCACTCCATATTATCAATAACCTGGCCGAAGCAAGAGCATCATTTATAGTGCCTGCATATATCAAAGCAGCCTTTAAACATTTAAGAAATTGATATGGAGTTTCAAGTAACCCCACAGCGACAGGCATACCTAGCGGCAAGAGGCAGGATTATTCTCAATGCCTGCCCGGGCAGTGGAAAAACGACCTGTATTGTACATAAGCTTGCATCGCTTCTAGCGGAATGTCTCCAATTATATGGTAGACATGCCGGTGTTGCCTGTTTGTCTTTTACTAATGTGGCAAAACAGGAGATTATCAGCAAGTATAAGAAGTTGTATGGGATGGATTTGGACTACCCTCATCTGGTCTCTACTATTGACAGTTTTTTTAACCAATACATCACTTTGCCTTTCTATAATCTACTGAACAAAGATTTTAAACGTCCAAAGATTGTAGACGAAAACTCTGTTATTGACAATGCTTTTAAGATATACTATCGAAAAAATGGCATATTGAATGAAGGAATTATTTATCCGTTGAATACATTTAAGAACAGGCAAGGGCGAGCTCTATACAGATCATACCCGCCAAGTACAATTTGGGTGGATGTAAATGGTAAATTTAGTTTTGAAGGAAAGACCCCTGATTCGGCGACTGTTGATCCTACAGTATTTCAAGAATATGGTAGTGCGGTGTTAACAGCTAAAATGAGAAAGGGGTTGATCACCAGTCTTGATTCCGCCTTCATTGCTTTGCATCTCGTCAATAAGCACGAGCGTATAGGTCAGTGGTTGGCGAAACGGTTCCCGTATCTGATTGTTGACGAGGCCCAGGACAATTCCGAAATACAGCATGCCATTTTTGACAAGCTAATTTCATTGGGTCTTGCAAATATTGAGATGATCGGAGATCCTTATCAAAGTCTTTACGAATGGCGGGACGCGAAGCCTCAATTATTCCTGCAAAAATATTCAGATGCTACGTGGATTGGCTTGCCGCTAAGCCAGAACCGCCGCTCCGTGCAAAGAATTATTGATTGCTTCAGCATTGTAAGACACCCAAACGATGAGGCAATTACTACTATAGATGTGCATGATTTGGGAATACCGGTTTTTGTATATAAGTACGATGCCTCTAACCCAGCGCTGATAGTTCGCCATTTTGAAGAAAAATGTGCCGAGCATAATTTTACCAAGAATCATATTGTAGTTAGAGGACATGGTCTTAGAAATAAAATGCTCGGTAATACATCTGATGTGAACCCATGGAAAACTATGTATCCTTCCCGGTTGTTAAGAATCCGGCATCATTTTGAGTCTAACGAGGTAAAAGATGCCGTGAATGAATTGCGAAGGTTTATTATTGAACTGCAAAACCCTCTGCTTGACTATACTGCTTTCCAGGACCTGTACAAAAATCTCAAGGACGACTATACGTTTAACGGCCGGCTTTATGCCTTTCTTTATACAATTCCGGGGACCGCGCTTTCGTTTGAGCAATGGACGGCTGATGCGATTACAGCGTTGTGGACTTCTTTCGGTATTGATGCAACTACGACATTTTTGTTTAAGCGGAAAATCGTGGGACAAAAAATGACTTTATTGAAGCAACAAAGCGTAAATGTTTTCTTTAATAAACCTGCCAGCAACCAATATAATATCCCCATCACTACAATTCACCAGGTTAAGGGTGCGACACTTGATGCGATATTGTATTTTTTTGATGAGGATAGTACAGGGCAAAGCGTGTCATTTAAAGACTTTAAGCAATCTACAGGATTTCCGACGGAGAAACAACGCATGATTTATGTTGCTTGTTCCCGGCCTAAACAGCTACTCGCCTTAGCTTTCCCTGAAAAGGTTAGCGATAAAGATATTCAGAAGAAATTCGGGAGCGATGTCAGAATTGAAAACTTAAAGCAAACAAGTTAATTTGAGTATTATATACGAGTCCTAAAAGCGTAAGCTATATTGTGGGCTCAAACTTCTCCACTGCCAGAAGATATTCTTTCAGGTGTTCTACATCAACAAAATCGAC
>JAFDXH010000271.1 GCA_018268075.1 Bacteroidota bacterium
CCTTTCTTTCGTGCATTAATTTTTTTACTTCTACTTCATTCTCCTTTTCATTTTTCAGGTCGAATTGTGTTCCAAAAACCAAGTCCCACAGGTGAGAGCTTACACCAAATCCTTTTTCTTCACTTTTGTAATGATGCAGGTGGTGGTTGCGCCAGATAGGTTTTGCCCATTTGAATGGCGGGCTCCATGCATGTATGGCATAGTGCATACTTCCGTAGAGAAGGTAGCCCAGCATAAAACCAGGGAAGAACGCCATACTGTTTGCACGCATTAGTGCATAAAAAAGCAGTAGGAATAAGGAGGCAAGTATAAGGCTTGGTACGGGCGGCATAAATAACCTTTGTTTATCTCTCGGAAATTCATGATGATTACCATGCATCACATAACTGATACGCTGAGCCCCTGGGTTATCACTCACCCAATGAAATACGAACCGGTGCATCATATATTCAAAAAAAGTCCAGCTAAAAACTCCAGCGATAAATAATAAAAATATTCTCAGGCCCGAAAAATGTAATTGTGCATAGGTATAATACACTAATAAAATGATTATAGGTAAATACATTCCCCAAATAATCAAAGGATGGGTTTTTGTCAGGTATTCAACATATCTATTTTTAAAAAGTTGTGCCTGCCCTTTATTATGAATTTTTTCGAATTTCATAGGAGGTTACATAATTGAATACAAATTTAAAAAAAATCGTACTAATAGTTTCACAATAATCAATGCAAGCTTTTCATTTTGACTGAAACAATTACCTTAGCATCCTTCATTTATAAAAAACATCTGAGAACTATTAAAATATTTTAATGAAATTAGTTACCTATCTCAAAGAGAATCATGATCAACTTGCGTTACTTGTTAATAATCGCATTTATGATCTAGACGCTATGAATTCAAATTTACCAGGCACTATGACCATGTTTTTGAATTATTGGGATGATGTATTTCCTATTGCTCACAGCCTGAACCGTTCCATACTAGAAGGCGGCTCGCGGTTTAAGGGTGTGCCGGTAGAATCTGTAGAAATAATAGCACCTGTACCCTCTCCCACGAGTTGCCGTGATGGGTATGCATTCAGGCAGCATGTAGCTGCTGCACGCAGAAATCGAAGGGTAGAAATGATTCCTGAGTTCGATCAGTTTCCTATTTTTTATTTTACCAATCACAATAGCATTGTAGGCCCAGGTGATATTGTTTGCATGCCTGATCATTTTTTAAAACTCGATTTTGAGCTGGAGGTAGCCATTGTTATTTGCAGGCCTGGGAAAAATATCAAAGCATCAGAAGCAGATGATTACATAGGTGGCTATATGATTATGAACGACATGAGTGCACGTGGCTTGCAAATGGATGAAATGAAACTAAACCTTGGCCCTGCCAAAGGAAAAGATTTTGCAACAGCTATAGGCCCTATACTTGTTACTCCAGATGAATTGGAGCCCTTTAAAATATCTCCCAAAGCGAATCACACTGGAAACGCGTATAATCTTTCAATGAAATGTAATGTAAACGGCAAGCAGGTGAGCGAAGGAAATCTGGGTGATATGGACTGGACTTTTGCTGAAATAATTGAACGATGCAGCTATGGCGTGCAGCTATATCCTGGTGATGTAATAGGCAGTGGTACAGTAGGTACTGGCTGCTTTCTGGAACTCAATGGTACTGGAAAATTAAATGACCCTGACTATAAAGAACAATGGTTAGTAGAAGGCGATATAGTAGAAATGGAAATTCAGGAATTAGGAGTATTAAAAAATACAATTGTAAAAGATGGAAGTGATTTTTCTATTTTAGAATTAAAAAAATAAATACTGCTCGCCTTTTTTGAGCTTACCTAATATTTTTTTTTCCACAAACAGACCGCTATTTTAGGATAGTTGGCATTTGTCGCATTGTGGTATATGCACAGCTCAAAGGATTAGAAATCCATCCACAGCCATCCATTATCAAAATCGTAATTTTGCCCAACAATTGTTTGTTATGAAAGATAAAAACAGCCACGTAAGAATAGTCACGGCGGCTTCCCTCTTTGACGGCCACGATGCTGCAATCAATATCATGCGGCGCATTATGCAGGCAAAAGGAGCAGAGATTATTCATCTGGGCCATAACAGAAGCGTACACGAAATAGTAGAATGTGCCATAGAGGAAGATGCAGATGGTATAGCCATTACCAGTTATCAGGGTGGCCATGTAGAGTACTTCAAGTACATGAAAGATCTTTTAAAGGAAAATGGATGTGATCATATAAAGATTTTTGGTGGCGGCGGCGGCACCATACTTCCCTCAGAGATTACAGAGCTGCAAGCCTATGGTATCACCCGAATTTATTCGCCAGATGATGGAAGAACACTTGGACTAGAAGGGATGATAGAAGAAGTAATTGAAAAATGCAGGGACGGAAAGAGCGCAGAAAGAAATGCGTTACAACCACTAAAAGTAAATGGCCACGAAAAATATGTTTTAAATGAATGGCATGATATAAAAACTGTAGCACACGCCATTACGTTAGCAGAAGAAAACAAGGCCCTTGGCAATGTACTGGGCAACAAATCAAAATCGCCACCGGTGCTTGGTATTACCGGTACAGGTGGTGCTGGCAAATCTTCTGTAACAGATGAAATAGTCCGACGCTTTCTATCTTCAAATAAGGAAAAGACCATTGCTGTTATTTCTGTAGATCCATCCAGAAAAAAAACTGGTGGCGCATTATTAGGCGATCGCATACGTATGAACAGCATACACAACCCAAGAGCATACATGCGCTCACTTGCCACCCGCGAGGATGATAAAGCCCTTAGCAAATATGTGAAAGAAGCCATAGATATTTGCCGGCATGCAGGATATCACCTCATCATTTTAGAAAGTGCAGGAGTAGGCCAGAGCGATGCTTCCATTCTCGATTTTGTGGATATCAGTATGTATGTAATGACGCCTGAATATGGCGCTGCATCGCAGCTTGAAAAAATAAACATGCTAGACTATGCTGATATTATTTGTATCAACAAAAGCGACAAAGCGGGCTCTCTCGATGCGCTACATGATGTAAAAAAACAATACAAACGCAATCATCAGTTGTGGACTGCAAAAGACGAAGACCTCCCCGTAATCGGCACTATTGCTTCTACCTTTAACGATCCGGGGTGCAACATGCTATACAATAAAATAATAACAACCCTCAATCACAAAACCGGTGAGGATTGGAAATTATATGAAGCGCCCCTGAGAAGCAGTAGTTTTAGCGAAGCCATCATTCCGCCTAAGCGGGTAAGGTACCTTGCAGAAATTGCAGATAATGTGGAGCAATACAATTTAACTGCAAAGGCTCAGGCAAAGATTGCATCTCAACTATACCGGCTTGAGGGTTCATTGGAATTATTAAAAAAAGAAAAAAATGATCAGGCTTCAGCCGCAATTGAAAAATTAAAAACTTTACTGGAGAAACAAATAACCCCCGAAAATAAAAATCTGATAGATGAGTGGAGTGCCCTTGTAGCTTCATATAAAAGGGAAAATTTTGAATACCATGTGAGAGACAAAGTGATCAAACAACCCTTATTTTTTGAATCACTTTCTCATTTAAAAATACCCAAAATAGCTGTTCCTCGATTTAAAGATTGGGGTGATATTTTGGAATGGAGGCTTCAAGAAAATTTTCCGGGAATGTATCCCTATACAGCAGGTGTATTCCCTCTAAAAAGAGCAGAGGAAGACCCCACAAGAATGTTTGCCGGCGAAGGAGGCCCTGAGCGCACCAACAGGCGGTTTCATTATGTAAGCCTGGGGCAGCCTGCTAAGCGGCTGAGCACGGCCTTTGATAGCGTAACATTATATGGTGAAGACCCCGGCCTTCGTCCTGATATTTATGGGAAAGTGGGTAATGCCGGTGTAAGCATTGCCACTGTAGATGATGCAAAAAAATTATATAGTGGTTTTGATCTTTGCGACCCTAAGACTTCTGTAAGCATGACCATCAATGGCCCTGCGCCAGTGTTGTTAGCTTTTTTTCTCAATGCAGCTATTGACCAGCAGTGCGAAAAATACATTATCGAAAACAACTTACGGGGTGCCGTAAACGAAAAAATTGAAAAACTTTTTGGAAGTAATAACCTGCCAACATATATTGGCGTGAATGGGCAACCCGTGTTGCCTGCTCAGGGTAAACTTACCGGTCACCTTCCTAAAGGAAATGATGGGTTGGGGCTTCGACTGTTAGGCCTTTCAGGCCAGGATGTTTTACCAAAAGATACCTACGAATCCATTAAAGCAAGTACACTTTCTATGGTGCGAGGCACGGTACAGGCAGATATTTTAAAAGAAGATCAGGCTCAAAATACCTGTATTTTTTCTACCGAATTTGCACTAAAATTAATGGGAGATGTACAGGAGTATTTTATAAAAAATAATGTGCGCAATTTTTATTCAGTTTCTATAAGTGGTTACCATATTGCTGAGGCCGGGGCCAATCCTATTACACAGCTTGCATTTACACTGGCCAATGGTTTCACCTATGTAGAGTATTACATGAGCCGAGGCATGCACATTGACGATTTCGCCCACAACCTTTCATTCTTTTTCAGCAACGGTATGGACCCTGAATATAGTGTAATAGGAAGAGTAGCACGAAAAATTTGGGCCAAATCTATGAAGTTGAGATATAATGCCAATGAGCGCTCGCAAAAACTTAAATACCACATTCAAACAAGTGGGCGTAGCCTCCACGCCCAGGAAATTGACTTTAATGACATTCGAACTACATTGCAAGCACTGTATGCTATTTATGACAATTGCAATAGCCTGCATACAAATGCGTATGACGAGGCCATTACCACACCTACTGAAGAAAGTGTGCGCCGTGCTATGGCCATTCAATTAATTATAAATAGAGAATTAGGTACAGCAAAAAATGAAAATCCTAATCAGGGAAGTTTTTTAATTGAAGAACTCACCGACTTGGTAGAAGAAGCCGTCATGGCAGAGTTTAACCGCATCTCTGAAAGAGGAGGAGTGTTAGGCGCAATGGAAAGAATGTATCAAAGAAATAAAATACAAGAAGAAAGCCTTTATTATGAAATGCTCAAAAATAATGGCGAATATCCTATTGTGGGGGTCAATACTTTTTTAAACAAAGCCGGATCGCCAACTATTTTACCTGCAGAGGTAATAAGAAGCACTAAAGAAGAAAAGGATTTGCAGATCAATAATGTTACCGTATTTCACAAAAGGCATAAAGATAAAAGTGAACTGATGCTAAGAAACCTTCAAACAGTAGCTATCCATAACGGCAATCTTTTTGCAGAATTAATGGAAACAGTAAAGTATTGTTCACTGGGCCAGATCACACATGCCTTGTACGAAGTAGGCGGCCAATATAGAAGAAATATGTAGTGGAAAAATGTAGCCGGCTCATACCTTGTTTGCTTTATACCCTCATTGTTTATTAAATGGTGCGAAGGACTATGTGAAAATATTATAACAATGGTACATTCGTTATGATCCAATAGCGAGTGGGCGTTGATTCAATTATTACTACTAACCCAGTTTTATTTTCTCTTCTTCCAGGTCTATTTTTTGTAAATATTTTCGGATAATATCCTCATCTATTCTATTCTCTACACTGTTCAAACTTAAAAGCAATCCTCTTTGCTTGTTGAGAAGTTCGAGATAAGCAGCTTTTTTTTCTTCGGAAAGTTTTAAAGGCAAATCCTCATTTGAATCTTGCCACCTTTGAGCTAATTGGTGAAGAGCAGATTTATCTTTGATGCGATCACCATATTTTTCATGAATCAATTGAGATGTATATTTCAAAAGTGCTCTTTTGATTTTATGATTCGCTTCTTCATCCGGCAGGTGATCATCAAATTTTGGAAAATCCATTATCTGAATAAAGTAAGGAAGTGTCAGCCCCTGCAATAGGAGTGTGGTAAGAATAACGATAAATGTGATGAACAAAACCACGTTTCTTTGCGGAAACGGGGCGCCGCTCTCTAATGTGAAAGGAATAGACAGCGCCGCAGCAAGGGAAATTACGCCACGCATTCCCGACCATCCTAATATGAAAGGCGCTTTTAGACCGGGTGGACGCGGGTCTGCAACTTTAATAAAATTTCTCATGATTAGGGTTAAAATTGCCGCACCATAGGCAGCGAATATCCGAACGACAATCAGAACCAGCGTAACCAAAAGACCATAGCCAATGGCAGTGCTCAGGCTAACGCCTTCCAGACCGGAAACAATTTCGGGCAGCTCCAGCCCGATGAGCAGGAACACCAATCCATTCAATATAAACACAAGGCTTTCCCAAACATTAAATCCTTTTAACCTGGAACTACTATTAATAAAAAGATACCTTCTTTTTGAAAGGAATAGCCCGCCGCTCACTACCGCAAGCACACCTGAACTATGCGCTTCCTCTGCTGCTATGTACATTATAAATGGCGCCACAAGAGTAAGGATCGTATCAATATTGGCATCAGTAGGCAGCTTCTGATGCGCCTTCATAAAAATCAAGGCAAGTAAAATTCCTATGCCTACCCCGCCCAAAACCATCCAGCCAAAATTCAATGCGGCATGATACCATACAAATTGCCCTGTAGCAACCGCCACTAAGGCAAACCGGAAAATGATCAGCGCTGAAGCGTCGTTCAGCAAACTCTCTCCTTCTAAAATGGATGAAAACCTTTTGGGAACTTTTACAAATTTTAAGATGGCACCTGCACTCACCGCATCTGGTGGTGAAACAATACCCCCCAAAAGAAAACCTAATGCCAGTGAAAAACCGGGAATAAATGCGTTGGCAACCAATGCTACCGAAACTGCAGTGATTAACACCACAGGAAAAGCAAAGCTGAGAATAATCCTTCGCCACCTCCACAACTCTTTCCATGAAATAGCCCAAGCTGCTTCGTAAAGCAGAGGCGGCAGAAAGATGATAAAAATCAAGTTAGGGTCAATATGCAGCACCGGAAATCCGGGTAGTAAACTAATCAGCAAACCAGCAATAACAAGAACTACGGGATAGGCAACCTTTATTTTATTAGCCAGCATAACTAATAATACAATGGCAATTACTAAAGCGATGTAAAATGAAAAGTCTTCTATCATTGATTAATTCAGGTTTTTTATTCAAACAAAACTAATTCCAATTCACCGGTAAGGTTAAAAAAAGTACATGGTACCAGTTACCGCACCGAAATCTGTTCCTGTCCCCATTTATACAAGCTAAAAATAATAGGTTCTAATGCCCTGCCACTTTCGGTTAATGAATACTCAACCGTTGGGGGAACGGTTGCAAAGGCTTCTCTTTTTACCACCTTGTATTGTTCCAGATTCTTCAATTCTTTGACCAACATTCTTGTACTTATCGTTGGCAAACCGCGCTCTAATTCCTTAAATCGTTTCGTTCCCGATGATAAAGTGTAGATGATTGGCATCGTCCATTTTCCGCCTATTACGCGCATTATTTCTTCCATCGAACATTTTTCTCCATTTGGTTTAAAATTTCTTTTGCTCATAAACTATTGATTTTGTTGAATGCTTTACTTTATGTTACTACTGTACATTCGTGTAACTACTCTCAAAAGTAAAGTATTGTTCGTTACTTTGCAAATAAATAATGAAAAAACCAGAAAAATGAACAATAAAAAAGTAGTAGTAGCCGGCGCAACCGGTTCACTAGGAGGTAAAATAGTAAAAGAGCTTTTGGCGCTTGGTTCAGACGTTACCGCAATGGTGAGAGCTACCAGTAACAGAAGTAAGTTAGAAAAAATGGGCGTTAAAAATTTTGTGGTGGGCGATATGATGGACAAGGCGTCATTAAAAGAAGCGCTCTCGCCCAAACATGGTTTTGACGCCATTGTAGCAAGTGCAGCGGGATATACAAAACATTCAAAAGGTGATAATCCGGAAACTGATACTGTTGGCTATCGCAATCTAATAGATGCCACGAAAGAAGCTGGTATTCCACGATTTGTATTGATTTCAATCCTAGAAAGTGACAAAGCGGTAAAAGTGCCGCACTTTCATAATAAATATTTAACTGAAAAATATTTGCAGGAAAAACAGCAGCCGTACATCGCCTTGCGCCCGGGCGCTTTCTTTGATTGGAGTGACGGCTTCATGACTAAACGCATTAAAAAAGGTGTTGTTCCAATGTTTTTTACCGGAGCAGATTACGGTACTATTTATACCAATGACCTGGCAAGATATGTAGCCGCAGCCGCTGTTTCCGTTCCAGATTCAGAACTGAACTCTTACATAGATGTGGGTTGGGCTACGCCGGTAAACGGTAAAACACTTGCACAGGCATTTACAAAAGTGTTGGGTAAACCTGTAAAAGCAAAGGCAGTCATTCCGAATTTTTTATTCAAACCACTTTCGCTTTTTGCACCGCTCAATCACAATTTGAAAGATATGGTGGAGATGGTAAAGTGGGTGAATACAGGTGAATATATAAGCAGGAATACACAACGGCAAAAACAGTTTTTTGGCGACCTGCCCACCATTGAAGAAGCCGTAAGAAGATATGCCAAGGATAAAAAGTTAATTGATTAAAATACTATACTTAAAAATCAAATAAAATGACACAAAAAACAAAACGGGTTATCTGGATAATTCTTATGATAATCCCTTCATTAATGATTGTAATGAGCGCAGTACTTAAGCTACTGAATGTAGAAGCGGTGGTGCAACAAATGACACAGGCCGGCTTTGGGGATTATCTGCCTGTTATGGCAATAGCAGAGCTGCTATTTGTCGCTTTGTTCTTCATTCCCAAAACGTACAAAATCGGGTTCCTTCTTCTCACTTGTTACGTGGCAGGCGCAATGGCGCTTGAAATAGCAGGCGGAAGATTTCCAACAATGGGCGTGGTGATGGCTATGATTTGGATTTCAGTTTTCCTTCGTAATAAGTATATGTTTTTGCCTGCTGACAATCAGAAACAAGTAAGCAGTTCCTAAGCCGGATTTGCTTTGTCTCAAAGGCTGCATATTTTTCAAAGAAAGCAATAATACACCTCACTTACAAAGGACGATTACTTTACTGTAGTTGTCCTTTCTTTTTATTGTTCCCGTGGTTGTTGACTGGCAGAAAAATAGCTTTAACAAATAATTTCTTCAGGATTAAAACATAAGTATCCGTTGCCCGTCTTCCTTAGTAAGTTCAAAAAAATTTCGCATGACCAGAATGATTGGAAAGCAAAATCTGGAAACAGAATTAAAACATATTTCAATCACAAACGTCATTCTTTAAAAGCATTTACAAACAATAAAACAACAACAACATGAAGAACAAAATCCGTTTCATTATGCCTCGCCTGATTGGGGCAACCGTAATTATCGGCGTTGCCGCTTTTGTAATTACCGTCTTATTTAAATTACTACTTGGCCTTAGTTTATTAGCCGGAGTAGTACTACTTGGAATTCGCCTGATGGGTAAAAAAGGCAGGCGGCAATTACAACATCATCCCCGCATGATGCCTGCTTTCGTCAACCCTGGCACCTTTGGCAAGAGCAGCGCAACCACAGGCGCTGTTCACCCGGTTGCAGGTTTTGCAAGGGCAAAAGAAACATCCATTGTGCCTATTGATTAAAACAATCAATGGCGCTGAAAAAAACTATTTAAAAACAAGAAAAAAAACAGTTATGTACAACACACAGGAAACAACAGACAAACAGCAGCAATTTTACGGTAATCACCGTGGCTGCGGACATTTTGGAAGAAAATTCGGCAACAGGTTCGAAAACGCTTTTGGAAACAGCGGTCAATGGAGAAATACCTTCGGACGCTTTGGTAACCGAAAATCAGCAAATATTGAAGAGACGGATACAGCATTTATCCTCTCGCTGTATGCAGCAGGGCTTCGTAAAAGCGACTTTGCATTATCAGTAACAGAAGATGTGCTGACAATTAAATATACAGCCCCTGCAACTGCTGAAAACAGCCAAAGCAATTATGCGCACCTTGAATACCAGCCAGGCTCTTTTGAACGTTCGTTTCAATTGAATGGTAAAGTGATTACGGAAAGCATAAGCGCTACGTACGTGGACGGTGTGCTAAAGGTAACATTGCCGAAAAACCCGGAGACCAACAAGCCGGCACAAGAGGTAAAGGTTGATTAATCAAAACAACCTTTTTACAAACCGCTGCGGATATTCCGTGGCGGCTTTGTTTTTTTCAAAGGTTTAATTTTAAGCAGATGTCGCCACAAAAAAAGCAATAATGATTTTAGATTTACTAACTTTTACCCAACGTTTAAAATAAATGAAGGTGTCATTCGTCTAACTTTATATTAAGCATGACGAAATGAACATAGCAATACCAATGGCAAGAGGAAGCAGCAATACGATTACAGAAACCGTAAAAGAATACAGCAAACGGCTGCTTGGGTTTATTAAAAAACGAATTTCGGGCAATGAAGATGCAGAAGATATTTTACAGGATGTTTTCTATCAATTTGCAGCAAACACCGAACCTATAGAACAGGCAGGAAGCTGGTTGTTTAAGGTTGCAAGAAATAAGATAACAGACAAGTACCGTAAACATAGTATGCCACTGGCAGAGGATGTTTTTGGTACTGTTGAAACCGATGATGAAAACTTTGACTGGAAAGAAATTTTGCTTGCTGCGGACACCGATCCTGAAACAGAGTATTTACGAAATTTATTCTGGGACGAGCTGCAGCGCGCTCTTGATGAACTGCCACCCGAACAAAAAGAAGCATTCGTGAAAAATGAAATTGAAGGTATTCCGTTTAAAGAAATTGCTGATGAAAGCGGCGTGAGTGTGGCAACGCTTATTAGCCGTAAACGGTACGCCGTGTTACATCTCAGAGAAAGATTGCAGGGGTTGAAAGATGAATTTTTAAATTATTAATGTCATATTAAAAAGAAGTAAAATGAAAAAGCCGTGGTTAAAAAGAGGGATACTATTTATTGCATTTTTTATTGCTGCCCTTGTTGTATTCAGTGCAATAGTGATGGCGCTATGGAATGCAATATTACCTGATGTAACAGGTGTAAAGTCCATTACGTTCCCACAGGCAATGGGCATACTGGTACTGAGTAAGATTTTATTTGCGGGCTTTGGCCCCAGAGGCGGCTGGCGAAGAGGAAAGCAAAATGAATGGAGAAATAAGATGCAGGAAAAATTTGCCAGCATGACCGATGAAGAAAGGCAGAAATTTAGAAGTGAATGGCGAAGCCGCTGTGGTGGGCGTGGCTGGAACGAAGAAAAAAGGAATAAGACTGATAATGGAAATTACGAATGATAAGTTTGCCATTTCTTAATTCTTAATTTTCCACTTACCATAACGGTCATCAGTAAACGGGCAAATAAACAACTTTTTTATTTTCAACTTATCAGATGCCGATAGTATTCGTGAGGCACGAAGAAAGCCGGGTGCATAATACTCGAAGTTTCAAAAGTGTCAATTCAAATTCCTAAACTCATTCGGCGCATAGCCTGTATCTTTTTTAAACATCCGGCTGAAATGTTGTGGATATTTAAAGCCCAATTCATAAGCAATTTCACCAACGGTTTTTGAAGTGTCAAACATTTTTTCTTTGGCAACGCTCATCAGCTTAAAATGGATGTATTCCAGTGCAGTTTTGCCTGTTTCTTTTTTAATAAGGTCGCCAAAATAATTGGTGGAAAGATGAAGCTTATCGGCAAAATAATTCACTTTCGGATGCCCTTCTGCTTGCAGTAAACCGGAACGCAAATACTCATTTAGCAGGGTTTCAAAGTTTTCCAAAACCCCGGTATTGATTCGCCTGCGGGTCAGAAATTGCCGGTCGTAAAAACGTTCGCAGTAGCTGAGAAACAACTCAATATTGGCAACAACAAGTTTTTCGCTGTGCTTATCCAGGCGTTGTTCAATCTCATCTTTTATTTTTGCTAAACATTCCAAAATCGTTTGACGTTCTTTTTGGGAAATATGCAGGGCTTCATTCGTGTCGTAAGAGAAA